>NZ_JAMPKD010000004.1:0-287067 GCF_039961915.1 Trichocoleus sp. DQ-A2 | reverse complement strand
TGAGTTTCTCGGCTTAAATCTCTAATAAATCTCATAAGTCTCTTGTTTTCTTGACTTTTGTTTTAGCTTATTCTACTTTTTATTATGTGTAATTTATTTTACATAAGCACTTAATATGTATAACCAGTGCCTATACAATGCAGCTTAAATAAAAGAGGCGCGAACGCCTCTTTTATTCCCCTGAAATACTGGGAAATTTCACTCTAGCCTTGTAACATCCAACACGAGTTAACTATATTGAAAGCTACTATTTGTGAAACCGTCAAGGACGGCAAATCAAACTTCATTAAAACTTCTAAAATATTGAATTATGTACGGAAATTATTCGCCTAAGTAAAATTTCCGTGAAGCAAAGCTATCCCGCAGGGAATCGCCCATCTTCTCTTGTGCAAGGATAAGAGCGATCGCTATTTATCCATGTCTGCAATGCATGGAAGCGATCGCGCTTATATCGCTCTTATACCCACCACGATAGGGCGAACAGACTTAGCACTCCAAGCTGATGTCGCAACAAGGAAAACACAGCCACTTGCAAGGTAAGCTTTGCACTGCGATCGCGTATCCTGAGAATCTGCCCAAATTAATTTGTCGCCACCTTTGTTACGGTGCTACCTATTTTTCCTGGGTGAAGCGATCGCAACAGTAGGGACAGCAAATCCCTTGCTGATAATCAGGCGAAGTTTGATCCGCTTCGGAGATAGGATGACCGCAACGAGGGCACATTTCATGCGTTCCTATCTCCAAACCCTCGCGTACAGCAACCCGTTGATCGAAGACAAAGCATTCCCCTTGCCAGAGACTGTCTTCTGGGGGAACTTCCTCTAAATACTTGAGAATGCCGCCTTTGAGGTGATAAACCTCTTGGAACCCTTGAGCCATCATAAACGATGTCGCTTTTTCGCAGCGAATCCCGCCAGTGCAGAATAAAGCGACCTTTTTATGTTTGCTGGGGTCGAGGTTATTGCGAACATAGGTGGGAAACTGCCGGAATGAGGCGGTTTTGGGATTTTGCGCTCGTTTGAAGGTGCCAATCGTTACCTCATAATCGTTGCGGGTGTCAATAATCGTCACCTCTGGATCGGAAATCAGTTCATTCCAGGCTTGCGGACTGACATAAGTGCCAACGCGATCGCTTGGATCGATTTCCGGCAATCCCAAGGTGACAATTTCTTTCTTCAACCGCACCTTCATCCGGTCAAACGGCGGAGAATCGGCATAAGACTCTTTATGCTCCAAGTCAACTAGACGCGGATCGGAGCGTAAAAATGATAAAACTGAGTCGATTGCTTCACGAGAACCCGCGATCGTCCCGTTAATACCTTCTGCTGCCAGCAGAATTGTCCCTCTAATACCCTGTCTTTTGCAGTGCGACAATAAGGGGTCTTGCTTATCGGCAAAATCTGGCAACTTGACAAATTTATAGAAAGCTACAACAACTTGGGTCATTTCCTCACTCAACAGCAATGAGTAAAAATGTTTTACGCTGGTTCATCACCTAACCTAACAGAGTAAGCTTCTGTGATGATATGCATCTAAATATTTCTTCCTCTACCCCCTTCCCTAATGGAAGCAGATGAGCTAATATAACAAAAGTGTCTGAAGTTCAGACTTCAAGTTTGGGGGTTTAGCTCAGTTGGTAGAGCGCCTGCTTTGCAAGCAGGATGTCAGCGGTTCGAGTCCGCTAACCTCCATTTATTTTGTCAATTAACACATTATTTGTCGTCGTTAACAGATTAATGTCGTTTAACGACGTTTTAAACCAATTCGTGTCATTTAATTAATTCTGACAACGATGAACGCTGTCTTAGGACAGGTTGTGGGTTTTTGTCGCCGTAATGATGCGGAATTGCGCGATCGCGAAGTGAAGTACCTTGATATACCACCATTCTCTCTAAATTCTCCCTTCCGCGCTTCCCGAGTATCGGTTACTACAAGCAAGCCTTAATTGAGTCAAGAGAGTTACTCTCCGAGTTGAACAATCACCCTTGTTATCATGCCACCTAAAAAAGAAAATAATGGATGTGGATGTGCGAGTATTCCATTTTCATTAATCATTGTTTTGTTTGGGGTTGGTTATTGGGGTTTTAGGCAGCTAGAGCGTCTAGATATCAGCCAATTTTTGCCTAATAATCAACAAAATAATCAACAACCAACGACTCCTATTTTGACCCCTGCGCCTAGCCAGGGTGTAACGGTTGTCAAATCGCCCCTTCCACAAGCAATTCCGACTGGCACACCAACAACCAAACCACAAGTTATACCATTACCTGTTACAAATTCGCCCCTTCCGCAAGCGATTCCGACTGGCACACCAACAACCAAACCACAAGTTATACCATTACCTGTAACTCCCAAAAATTCGCCATCACCTCAAAATCCTTGGGAGAAAAAGAAAATAAGGGGAATTTATTTAAGTCGGTATCAAGTAACTAATAATGCTAACGAAAGAACGATTCGCGAACGAGTTCGTTATTACCGGTCTCAAGGAATCAATACAATTATTCATGGAGTGTGGGGGAATGGTTGCACGATGTATAACAGTGAGGTGATGCAGCAAACCCTCGGATATAAAAGTTGTCCTAACCAATTTCAAGATCGATGGTTAGATTGGCTGATTGATGAGGCGCACAAGCAGGGAATGCAAGTTCACGCCTATTTTGAGAAGGGCATTAAAATTGATAAAAATAGCCCAATTTTCGACTTGGCAATTTCTAAACGATGGATTGTGCCTGGGGTGGATAAAACCTATGCTGGCATCGATCACTACTTACTGGATGTGGAACTCCCAGAAGTGGCTAACTTCTTCAAAAAGATATCAGTAGAATTTGTCAAAAAGTATCCAAACATCGATGCGGTTCAGTGGGATGATTACCTTGGTTATCATGCTGAATTACCTGGAAAAGTCGATCGCACCGCCCACTTGACTAATTTTGTGCGCCAAATGAGAGCTGATATGAAGAAAGCTAACCCCACGGTTAGTTTTGATCTTTGCCATCATAATCCTTATTGGGGTAAACGTTATTTTGCGGCTGATTGGCAAAATTGGAATGTCGATCGCGCTTTCATTCAAATTTATAACGATGCTAACTTCAACCAAGAACTAGATTACGCCGAAAAGTATGAGGGAGTAGCTATCTCAGATAAGCAGTTGTATCGCTTAAAAGAATTGGTTAATAACCCCAAAATTAAGAGTATTTTGGTTTTTCCCTCTTCCGGAAAACCAGAAGAGACTGCTGCTCTTCTCAAAAATGCTATTTCAGTCACTAAGTAGGGCAATGATTTCCGCAGTTTGCCTCTAACTTCTTGACGATACATGATTGAATAATTTAAGCTTTCTCAGCAGCCCCAAAACGGAAAACTGAGAGAATGTTTACCTAACGCCTGCTTCCAATGGTTCTGTAACTGTGAAAAGTAACGTAAGAAGCAGGTGCGAGCGCCCTTCTTTCTGCCCAAGGATGATTGCGGATCTTCAATAATTTTAGGCGTAGAAGGACGCGATCGCATCTTTCTATAAATGTTTCAAAACGTGTGGGCAGAAGCCCACCATACAACAAAACTAGCTATTTCTTCCAGGGGAGTTTAGTCCCCATTTCAGTCAGCGCCGAGAAGATGAGATAGAAGACGAGTACGCCAACACCGGCAAGAAAAAGAACGATATCGTTGTCCATTCTGATAGCAGGGTAAATAGTAAGTACCAGAATCAATAATCGCAAAAAAGGTAACTCTAATAACTGCTTTAAGCTTTTCTTTTCACGGATAAAGTGTCCCGGTGTCACATTCATTCGGTTAACCCCATAAACTAAGGATAGCCATGCAAAGCTATACCAGTCATGCCAGAAGCTCAACTACCGAATATCGATCTCACACAAGAAAAAGTTTGGAAGCAGCTTGTCCTAAACGCACCTGTACTCTCAAGTAATACTTCTGCGTGGTCAGGTATTCACTTCGCTTATCATCGACAGTCTGCTCACGAACTTCCTGAATGTTGCTTTGCCCAGCATATTATCACCATCTGTGTTGGGCAATTCGAGATAAGACTAAAAAGAAATGGACACTGGCAGAGTGAGCGCTATACAGATGGTGATGTTGGTATTTTTCCCGCCAATCAATCAGATTTAATCGCTAAATGCGATCGCAAAGCCGAGTTTATTAATCTTTATCTTGAACCAGCAACATTTGCTCGTGTTGCGTATGAATCAGTTGATGCAGATCGAGTAGAGATAGTGCCGCAATTCAGAGTACACGATCCGCTGATTCAGCAAATTGGTTTATCACTGAAAACTGAACTTGAATCAGGTGGAGTAGATAGTCGTCTGTATGCTGAGTCTATGGCAACTGCTCTCTCGGCTCATTTGCTACAGCGATACTCTGTCAAGCGATCGCTCGTTCGAGACTACACAGGCGGATTACCGCTTCACAAGTTAAGAGAAGCGATCGCTTACATCAACGACTATTTATACCAAGACTTGATGTTGGCTGAAATTGCCGCCACTGTTCAGATGAGCCCACATTACTTTGCCAGCTTGTTCAAACAATCTACCGGACTTGCACCGCATCAATATGTGACCAAATGTCGGATTGAGAAAGCTAAATTGCTTTTAGCTAAGCAAGAGTTGACAATTGCAGAAATACTTCAACAAGTAGGTTTTAAGAGTCAGAGTCACTTCACCAGAGTCTTTCGTCAATATACTGCAACTACGCCAAAGGCATACAGAGACGCTCTCTAAAATTTTTGGAAGATTAGAACATTTTCAGAAGAATAGGCAAGACAGCAATATCAAGCGATCGCTAAACTGAACAGCCATAAGCAAATAACTCGCTTTACATGGCAGCAGTGGAGTTTGTGATATGACAGGAATCAAGAAGAAACCCGATCTGAGCGATCCAAAACTGCGGGCAAAGCTAGCTCAAGGGATGGGGCATAACTACTATGGAGAACCAGCTTGGCCTAACGATCTGCTTTATATTTTTCCAGTAGTGATTTTAGGAACCATTGCATTGTGTGTAGGGCTGGCAGTTCTCGATCCGGCGATGGTAGGAGAACCGGCAAATCCTTTTGCGACTCCTCAAGAGATTTTGCCAGAGTGGTATCTCTACCCAACGTTTCAAATATTTCGCGTTGTTCCTAACAAACTATTGGGAGTTGTACTCAATGCTTCGATTCCCTTGGGCTTAATCGTAATTCCTTTCATCGAAAACGTTAACAAGTTCCAAAACCCATTCCGTCGCCCAGTTGCCACAGTTGTTTTCTTAGTGGGTACCTTAGTTACACTCTGGCTAGGAATTGGTGCTACTTTACCGATTGACAAATCCCTGACTTTGGGTTTGTTCTAAAGTTGCTGAAGCGTGGCAGTTATTTCAAAGCGATCGCCTCCAGCACCGAAATCTAGCAGAGAAAACGCGATCGCTTATTGTTCTAAACTTCCAAAAACTGGTATCTGTAAAAAACTGAGCGATGAGACTGAGTACTGAATTTCAGACTTTCAGAAGATTCAATCACTATCAGAGGATAGAGGCTACGGAGTCTTTGCTTTTTGTAAAGTAGGTGTCAGTCTAAAGTTTAAAAGTTACCAAAATCTATGGTAGTACCAGGCAAAGAAGGTTCAGGCACAGACCCAATGAGTGAAGCGATCGCTACAGCAATTCAGTTTGCTAAATTGGCTTCTGATACATTGCAGTCTACTGCTGAAAACGTTACTAGCACGACTACTGCCGTAGGAGAAACGGTTGGATCTGCGGCTGTGCGCTTCGTGGAGCAGGGAACGGAAAACGTCGGCAAAATCGTCACCCCAATCGCTGAAAATCCAGTCGTGAAGTTTGCTGCCAAGGTTCCAGGCATCAATTGGCTAACGACTGCATTGGGTCAAGTTGATGCCCAAAAAGCTCAGAATGAGGTAAACAAGCTCCGACAGGAATATCCGCTAGAAAGCTCTGAGCAGTTGGCTCACCGAATTATTGTTGACACTTCCCTGAAAGGCGGGGGAATTGGATTACTCACTAACTTCGTGCCTCCGATAGCGCTCACTCTGTTTGCAGTCGATGTGGCAGCGGTTACAGCGCTTCAAGCAGAGATGATCTACCGCATTGCGGCTGCATACGGTTTTTCGTTAGAAGATCCAACTCGACGAGGCGAAGTCCTAGCCATTTTCGGTTTGTCTGTTGGCGGTTCTGGAGTCCTGAAAGTTGGACTAGGCTTTATCGAACTCTTGCCTGTAATCGGTGCTGTCGTTGGAGCGTCGAATAACGCCGCATTGCTTTACTCGCTGGGATCTGTCGCCTGTCGATTCTACGAAGTGAAAAGAAAGTTCAAAGCTCAAGCTGAGGGGAATGGTGTTGGGAGTGTTGCTAGCTAGCTTCTAAAAGCGCTTGTTTGGTAAAGAAGAAAAGGTTTCATGACTCTCTTGGTTGGGCGATCGCAAAGTAGCGACCAACTTCAGCCGAGACAAACCTTACACCCGGCGTATTCCTTACCAATTAACGGTGCCAGAAGCGATCGCCTCCAATTTCTGTGCATCAAGCACCGTAATTTTTCCACCCCGACTGTAAGCCATAACCGGCTTCAAACTTTTAAATAGTCGCACGCACTCCTCATAGGTAATACCAATACTGCGAGCCATTTGATAATAAGAAAGCTTCTCCTTCAAACACTGACCTTCCGCCGCTGGAGAGGTACCATATCGAGTTGCAGAATACTGAATCAATCTAGCTAAGCGCACAATTGCCCGCTCAGAAACCAATCCATGCACCGTTTCATGGAGTTGTTGCAGCCTAGAATTGAAAACCATCAGCATTCGTAAGGCAATTTCCGGGGTTTGCTGAATCGCTTCTAGCAGCGCATCTCTTTTTACCGTCAGAATCTGAGAATCACACTCAGCAGTGACGGTTGCTGGAGCAATTCCATCACCCAATAAGGCGGGAGCCGCAAAGATTTCTCCTGGTGGCAAAGTACGGAGAATCGTTTCCTTGCCGGTTATTGCCGTTTTAACGACTTGTAAGGAACCGCTCAGGAGAGCATATAGCTTTGCAGGAAGGCGATCGCCTTCCTGCATGACAATCTCTGTTTGGCTGTAGTGCTGCACCTGCGTGTGGGGTTGTAAACGCTCTAATTCTGGCAAAGTTAAATCTACAAAAACCAAAATCCGAGAAAGCTGTTCGACCGTTGCCTGCATTTTTTCTGAGTTTCAAGAAGACGATAAGACGACTAGAAAATCATGGGAGCATCCCACCCAATGTATGCGCCCACACCCTTCAGGGCGGGGCTGGCGCGTCCAAAGGTTGCCGGGAGCAGCCTGAAGAATTTTAGCCTGCCGGGAGCAGGCTTCGTTTATGTAGCCCCACGCTTCAGAGCCAGGTTTCCCAGTTTTATCCAATTTTTCTCTAGCCGTGAAAGCGAGTTAAAAAAGTCTTTGCCTTGACAAAATGTAGTCATAATGAGTACGCTTAATAGAAGTTCATCATTCAGATCGCTTGTAGTCAAGGAGTGAAATTCATGTTTCCTAATCGAGAAGGACAAAAAGTTCCCAACGTCACCTTCCGCACTCGCCGTGACAACGAGTGGGTGAATGTGACGACTAACGACTTATTTGCTGGGAAGACAGTGGTTGTTTTCTCTCTACCGGGTGCTTTTACTCCGACGTGTTCATCAACCCATCTCCCTGGCTACAACGAGTTGGCTAGAGTCTTTCATGAAAATGGCGTTGATGACATTCTCTGTATTTCCGTCAATGATGCCTTTGTGATGAATGAATGGGCTAAATCCCAAGAAGCAGAGAATCTAACTCTGCTTCCCGATGGGAATGGTGAATTCACCGAAGGCATGGGAATGCTGGTTGATAAAGCTGAGTTAGGGTTTGGGAAGCGGTCGTGGCGTTATTCCATGCTGGTGAAGGATGGCACGATTGAAAAGATGTTTATTGAGCCAGTTGTGGAGGGAGACCCCTTTGAGGTGTCTGATGCCCAGACAATGCTCAACTATATCAATCCTGAGGCAGCAAAGCCTCAGATCGTTTCCCTGTTCACAAAAGTAGGTTGTCCTTTCTGCTCTCGTGCAAAGGTGATGCTGAAGGAGCATGGGTTGGATTACGAAGAAATTGTCTTAGGCAAAGAAATTACTACTCGTTCTTTACGGGCTGTCACAGGCGGAACAACGGTTCCCCAAGTATTTATTGATGGCAAGTTGATTGGGGGTTCTGAGAAGCTAGAAGCTTACCTCAGTGCTAGATAGAAGAAGGCAAAAAACAGCCAGTCACCTCAAGTAAGCGATTCTGTCCTTAACTGAGTCCTTAACTGAGGAAAGAGCGATCGCTTCTAGATTTTGTCCTAGGCGCGATCGCTCTCGCATTTATGTTGGTTAGCGATCGCTTCGGGAAGAGTAACGTGATGTGAATGCGAGGGTTTACCCACACCAAAACCCTGAAAGCGAATGATAACTTGTTAGAGTGAATAATAAGGGGTTAGGAAATAGGATATGGATAAACAATTCCAACACCGGATGTTACCTCAAGCTACCCATGACGAGTTAGCACGCCAAAACTTTGTCAATAGCTTAAAAGGCTACCTGACCAGTCAGATTACCCCAGGAAATAAAGCAATTTACGAGAAGCGGCTTAAACCGCAGTTTGAGCAGGAGCATCAGCGATCGCCTCAAGATCGGCATGAAGTTCGCCGTCTGATGCAGCACGAACCCTATTACCGAATGTGGGGTGCATTGCGGCGTACCACTCAAGAAATGATGTGGGATTCAGTCAATACTAGCGTCGATCGGCAGCTTGCCGATTTGATTGAGCAGGCGCAGGACAAGGATAGCCCTTTGGGTTCTTTAACCTTAAATGCAGATTTAAAAATACCCGCCTATCACACCGCAGTCGATATTCACTGTATGCCGGGTGGATACCACAGCGAATATACCGAAAACGACATCGCAGCAGGGGCTGTCTACGATCGCGGTGTTTACGTTTATGTAATGGGTCGTCTAGGGCCAATGAATGACGACTTAGGGCAGTCTGTGGTTCGCAATTACTTACAGCCGCAGCATCCCAACTTCCGTCCTCGAAAAATTCTCGACATCGGATGTTCCGTCGGTCACAGCACGCTTCCTTATGTGGATGCTTACCCAGAAGCTGAAGTTTATGCGATTGATGTAGCGGCACCGATGCTGCGGTACGCTCATGCAAGAGCGGAGGCTTTGGGTAAGCGAGTACACTTCTCGCAGCAGAATGGTGAGTCTACAGATTTCCCCGATGAGTCGTTCGATCTGATCGTCTCCCATATTTTGTTGCACGAAGCATCGCCACCAGCGATCGCGAATATTCTGCGTGAATGCCACCGACTGCTAGCACCCGGTGGACTAATGGTTCATGTGGAAGCTCCCCTTTATCAAAACATGGACCCCTACAGCGCCTTCATGTTTGATTGGGAAACGCAAAATAACAACGAACCTTGGTGGAGTGCCATGCGCGATCTAGACTTGGTAGCGCTGACTAGCCAAGCTGGTTTTGAAGCAGATAAAATTACCCCAACTGTTGCTGCTACAGGTGGCTGGAAAGGCACATCCCAAGGAGGCGGTTTTGGCAGTCGGGGCAATTGGTTTCTCTTGGTTGCCAGTAAATAAGTCACCAGTCATTAGCGATCGGCCATCAGTGATTAGTGAGTAACGACTGACTAAAAACTCGTCATGAGACTTCTGGTAAAAATCATCGACTGGTTGATTTGATTGGGTAAAAAAGAAGGAGAAAATAGTTACTTTAACCTTTCCCCGACTTCTATAAAAAGTCTATTTCCAGCATTTTTTACCCATTTGTCAAAAACGACGAAATACAAATAAAGTTATTCAAGAGAATTTGTAGTAATGGCAAAAAAAGCTAAGGGAAAAAAACCTATTTATTTTGAAAATCCCGAAAGCGACAAGTTACTGGCAATGGTTTTGGCGCTAACTGGGGAAGTCTCTGTTCTACACGAACGTCTCGATACAGTTGAACGGTTGGCTCAAACAAAAGGTCTGATTTCGATTGAAGAAATTGAGAATTACCAGCCAAGTGAGCAGGTAGAACAAGAGAGAGAACAGTGGCGACAAGCCTATCTCGATCGAATTCTACGGGTTGTCAAAGAGGAACTGGATACATTAACTGAATAAGCAGAATATAAAAGTCACAAATCCTAAATTTATAGATTGAGATTGAGCAGATTTAAACTTGTTCCAGGTATCTTGATGATGAAACGTTGGTTGAACTGGGTTGTATTTGGCACTAGCCTACTGGTGACGCTGCCGCTAGGAGCGATCGCTTCTGCTCAAAGTGTCATTAACAAAGCCACTTGCACCTACAATGGCAAGCCACTTTACGGCAAAATAAAAATTGTTGAAAGCTTGCCAGATATCAAGGTAAAGATTGTCTCATCCTCTCCGGATTTAATCGTCGAACCTGTCACCGCTTTTCCCCAACGGTGCGGTCAGTGGCAATTTGTTGAGTCTTTTCCCGATCTCAAGGTGCAAATTGTCGAGAATTTTCCCGATATCCAGATTCAGTTTGTCAATAACTTTCCCGGCGTTCGGTAAGAAACTAACACGGCGTGCGACTTTCTGTATTTCTGCCTCTCTTGCCAAGGGAGGTTAAGAAAAGGTTGCACACCGCGTAAACTAAGAATTAAAAATTGAGGCTTTTTAATCTTTAATTGTTCCCTAGCCTGGATATTGTGCTTGCCAGCGTCGCTGGGAACCCATGTCCAGATGCAGCATATAGGGCACATACATATAGGTCGCTAAACCGCCTTCCCACCAATCCAGCATCTTTGCGAGCTGTCGCCCGGTGTAGCCCTCCACCCTGAAATCAACAGCACCGCCCGTCATCGGTTGATTTTTGGACGCGCCATGAACCTTAGCCCCAAAGGGTTTGTGATGATACCAACTGGTGATCAGGAAAGGCTTACCAATCTGGTCTCTGGCAACTTGTAGCTGCTTGGCAAGAGCGATAATATTCTCCACGACTTCTAGATTTTCGGGGAGATGGCGATCGCCATTAGGAATCGCGTCTGCCCACGTCAAGTCACCACCCGCAATGATCGGATCGTTCAGATGAATTTCTGACGAAGACGAATAGGTTGCCAAAGCCAACGGTTGACTACTTTTGAGTGTCAGTTTCTCCATCGCTTCCGGGGCAAGATCGGGGCTAGGGCCATTTAATAAAGCTTGGTGAAACTTCTCTAACTGCTCTGGGTGATTATCTTTGAACCATTGCTCAAGCTCATCAATCGCATGATTTTGATGCTCTAAATTCTGATAAAACTTAAAGGCATTTGTTAGTTTGAACTCCATCTCGGTCGATCCCTCCAGCGGGCAATTCCCTAAATACCAGCCTACCGCGCAACCTGTACCACTATTCTCTTGTTTCCCATCTGTAGGTCAGGGAAAACCCGCTCTGGAAGATTATAGAGACTTTTATAAAACTGGCATCTGCTCTTGTAGAACAGCTGCCTCCTCCTTAAGAGGTAACTTTTCTCGGGGTTGCGGGGATGGATGAGCGCCAAAACTGGTTAAAACACTTTCCAAAGTTGGCAGGCATTGAGTGACCTTTTTCGCCCGAATGATCCCGTCCCAAACTGGCTCCAACTTCTTCCACGCCCCAGCATAGACCAAATGCCGCATCCGGTCAGACCAACGATCCTTAGCCCAAGCACCTTGGAAAATATTACTCCAACGATAAAAATCTCGATACGCTTGCCAGTAGCCTGCCTCTAGCACCTCCGGTGTCATCTTAGTTGGCTTGTAGACAACATGACGAGTATCGTATAAATCCCAGTTGGAATGAGTAATTCGTCCCTGCGCTGCCATGCGTTTGTACAAAGCAGTATCGGGATAAGGCGTCAAAATGTGAAACGTGGCAGTTTCCAATCCCTGTTGCACCGCCCATTCTACCGTGCGCGCAAACACGGTTTCATCATCGTCATCCATGCCAAAAACGAAGCTAGCATTCACCATCACGCCCAAATCCCGCAAACGGCGAATCGCAGCGCTGTAATCTCGATTGAGATTTTGATATTTATGCTGTTCTTTGAGATTCGTCGGGTTAAGGGTTTCAAAGCCAACAAACAAGCTGCGTAAGCCACATTCAACTGCTTTTTCCAACAATCCCGGCTGCAAGATAGATTGTACCGTTGCGGCTGCTTGCCACACGCGCCCCATCCCCTTCATCCCCTCAAACAACGCGGCGGCGAATTCAGCGTTGCCAAACAGATGATCGTCGAGAAAATAAAGATGATGCCCTGGTAGCCGCTCAATCTCAGCCAGTGCATCGTCTACAGGTTGCGTGTAGAAAGATTTGCCGCCTTTAAAGAAAGCTTCTTTGTAGCAAAAATCGCAGGTGTGAGGACAACCCCGCGAAACGACAATGGAGTTCGGAATTAAGTACAGATGGCGCTTAATTAAATCGCGGCGAATGGGAGGAACGCCGAGGAGCGATCGCAGCTTCGACTGATACACTTTACCAGGATGACCTGCCCGGAAATCCTGGAGAAATTCAGGCCAGGTATCTTCACCAGGACCTAGGAAAATTGTATCCGCATGAGTCGCAGCTTCTTCTGGAAGGGAGGTAACGTGCAATCCACCCAGACAAATGTATGCACCCTTTTTACGGTAATGGTCGGCTAGTTCGTAAGCTCGGTAAGCTGAGGTGATATAAACCTGAATCACTACCAAATCTGGCTCATCATCTAAATCCAGTCGCTCAACGTGTTCGTCTTGCAGGATAATTTCATCATCTTCGCTGAAAAAACTGGCAATCGTCGCTAATCCCAGTGGCGGAAACAGCGAATATTTAATCGGTCGCCAGTGGGGGCTGAGGGCTTCAGTCAAAGCCGGTAAAATCATTTTGACCTTCATTCAGAAAGCTCCTGCGACGATTGGTAGGTTTCTGGGCACCGATTCTAACCGGCAATCTGCTTAACAGTCGCTTACGATGACGATAGTCAGGTTAATTCTTCATATCTATGACAATTGCTCAACTATTCAACGGCGCGAATCTGTTTGTTCTGCCTTTCTGGGCGCTAATGATTTTCCTACCCAACTGGGGCGTGACGAAGCGGGTGATGGAATCTTATCTCCCCTTTGTAGCTTTAGCAGGTTTATATGTGTATTGGTTTTTTACATCCATTACACCGGAATCTGCTCAAGCAATGTCCAATCCTCAGCTAGCTGATATTGCTCAATTCTTTGCAGACGAGAAAGCTGCTGCGATTGGGTGGGTTCATTTTCTGGTAATGGATTTATTCGTCGGTCGCTATATCTACTGGGAAGGACAGCGTACTGGTGTCTGGACAATCCACTCGCTGGTGTTGTGCTTATTTGCAGGGCCAATGGGACTGTTGTCTCATATTTTGACAAAGTGGGTGACAAATAAATTTTTCTTTCCAACTGGAACCGATTCCGTAGCTGCCTCGACTCCAACTTCACAGGCGTAAGAGAATTTTGGATTTTGGATTACAATCTAGCGGTGTAAAAAGGTTAGTTTTAACATTTGCACGAGTCGTAAATTGTCAATCTAAAATTCGCAATCAATTCATTATCAAATAGAGAGAATAGATGTATGCGTACCCTAGCGGTTGACATTGGCGGCAGTGGCATCAAGGTGATAGTCTTAGACGAAGCTGGAGAGCCACAGACCGAACGTAGTCGAGTAGAGACTCCAGCTCCAGCCAAACCGGAGCCTGTGATTGATGCGATCGCAAGTCTTGCTGCTGGAGCCGGTGAATTTGACCGCGTATCAGTAGGTTTTCCAGGTGTTGTGCGCGACGGGGTGACGAAAACGGCGGTTAATCTAACTCCAGAGTGGATTGGATTCGATCTGGCAACCGTGCTGAGCGATCGCTTGGGCAAGCCGGTGCGGGTGGCAAATGATGCCGATATTCAGGGAATGGGGGCAATTTCCGGCAAGGGTGTTGAGTTGGTCATTACCCTTGGCACCGGCTTTGGTTCCGCCTTGTTTGTAGACGGGAAACTGGTACCCAATCTGGAACTGGGTCATCATCCGTTTCGCAAAGGGGAAACCTACGAAGAGCAGATGGGGCGTGCTGCTTTGGATAAAGTCGGTAAGGAAAAATGGAATAATCGTCTAGAAAAAGCGCTCGCATCTCTTCAACATTTGTTTAATTACGATTCTCTTTATATCGGCGGCGGCGAAGCGAAAAAAATCGCGTTTGAGTTACCGTCAAACACGAAAATCGTGCCCAATGTGACAGGTTTATTGGGTGGAATTGCTTTATGGCGGGATTAGAATGAATTAGAAATGTAAAATTAAAAAAGAGTCTTTTTGCATTTAATTTTACATTTTTAGTTTTTAATTGGAGATCGCTATGGTACAAGCTCCTGCACCCATTTCTGAGGTTAAAACCCCAGGCTATACGACTGAATTGAGCGAACTCGCGATCAACCTGATTCGGAAAGCTGGGTGCGAGTACGGAGATGTCCGCTTTTGCTCCTACCGAACTCAGAATCTTTATGCACGCGATCGCTCTTTGAGCAATTTGTCAGACAATGTCAATTCTGGTTTTGGGGTGCGGGTGCTGCTAGATGGCGCTTGGGGTTTCGCTGCCAGCCATAACAAAACTCCGGCAGAAGTTGCCAGAATTGTTGCTTTAGCGGTAGACATCGCCAAAGCCAGTCGCCTTTCCCAACTAACGCGGGTGCAGTTAGTTCCTGTTGAAGCGCACCGGGATACTTACATCACTCCGATCCAGATTGACCCCTTTACGGTGCCAATTGCTGAAAAGGCAGAACTGCTGCTGAATGTGAACGAGCAGTTGTTGAATTATGGCGATCGCGGCATCAAAAAAGCCTATTCTTACCTCAGCTTCAGCCACGAAGACAAAACCTTCGCTTCCACAGAAGGTTCTCTCATTCACCAAACAATTTATCGCAGCTATCCGGGATTTGGCTGTACAGCGATTGCCAATGGCGATGCTCAAAGCCGCAGCTACGAACGCCCACCCTTGAACATCGGTTATGAGCATATCGATCAGTCAGATATCCTTAGCCAAGTCGAGCGGGTTGCGGAAGAAGCGATTGAGAAAGTTCACGCGCCTGTTGGTCCTTCGGGGATTCGTTCGACTTTAATTCTCAAGCCGACTAACTTGTTTTTAACCATTCACGAATCAGTCGGACATCCTACAGAACTCGATCGCGTGTATGGCTACGAATCCAACTTTGCAGGCACCAGCTTTGCCACAACTGATAAATTAGGCAAACTGCAATATGCCGCACCTTGGGTGAATTTTAAATGCGATCGCACTCAGCCGGGAGGACGCAGTACCGCAGGCTACGACGATGAAGGAGTTGCCTCACAAGATTGGTACGTTGTTAAGGATGGTACTTTAGTAGACTATCTAACAGACCGCGAAACTGCCCATCGACTCGGACGCCCCAGCAGTAACGGTTGCGCCTATGCTGATAGTTGGTCAAGCGTGCCGATGGTTCGCATTCCTAATTTAGGGCTAGAACCAGGACCAGAGGGAGGCAGCCACACCGCTACTTTAGCCGAGATGATTGCTAACACCGAAGACGGGATTTTAATTGACGGAATTGGCAGTTTCTCCATCGATCAACAGCGTCGCAATTTCCAATTCGGCGGCGATGCCTTCTGGAAAGTCGAGAAAGGCAAAGTGGTAGGAATGCTCAAAAATGTCACCTACCATTCCATGACGACTGATTTTTGGAATAGTATTGACGCCATTGGCCCAGCTTCAGAATGGATGCAGTGCGGTGCCAACAACTGCGGCAAAGGCGAACCGATCCAAATTGCCCAAATGACTCACGCCTGCGTACCCGTGCGAGTGCGAAATATTCAGATTGGTAGTTCCTCGTGATTTGAAATGGAGATGCGATCGCATCCCTATCATCTTCAATTTCTAAGGCGATCGCTATCTTCCTACAGAAAAAGTAGATTATTTTTTCTAATTTTAGATAATTTAACAGCAAAATTCCCGAAAACTCTGCCAATAATTTAAGAATTTTCCTCTGAATGAATCGGTGCTAGCGATCTTTCAGAACGAGCTATATTATTAATTTCTGGAATAGCAGATAAAACTGCTGAGATAAATTTTTGAAATAAACGCTTAAATTCCTCTGGTGCGATCGCATCCAGCATCCAATGATGAACTGCCACCAGCAGATCGCTATCGCCGACAACTGCGCTCGCAAAACTCAGGCTAGAAACTTGTTCGGCATAAAATTGCCTGTGCAACAAAGCGTCTAAAAATTCTCGGCTTAGTTGACCCTGAATCGCTGCTAAAGGTGATAATAAAGTAAAATATTCACCCGTTTTTGCCATTCTTATTTCTATCTGCAACTGTCCTCCCGACAACTTAACGATTGAAGGAGGCAAGGGGAGCGAAATAGTGCAGCCACCCGATTCATCTAAAATTAATTTAGATGAATTATCTGGTTTACTTATTGCTGCTAAACCAGCATTTACATCGTCTTTCAGCAAAATTTTGACCTGAATAAAATATAGTTTTCCCTACTATTTACAGCAGAAAAAGCAAATTCAAATCATTAAGTAGAAACGCGATCGCTAATCGATCGAACCTACCTACCCCTACGTCTTCTAGAGTTGTTACCCATTTGCTCTAATTCTGCTAACCTTTCGGGATCAATATTAGATAAAACTTGGTTAGCTCGCTTGTCTTGGATATCTTCCCGTCCGCTTAAGTCTTCAGCAATTTTATCGCTAACATCGGGAACATAATTCCCGACAAAACCATGTCCCTTAGTTTTACCCACGCTATGAACTGTTGATTTAGCGTGTCCACCCGTACCAATAGCAGAGTCTATCTTACTACCAATGTGGCTATAAGTCCCGACGGCAAAACTAACTGGGTCAAACCCACCCACATATAGGTCAGTTTTTAATATTGAAGACGGATGCTGTACAGCATTTCCGGCAAAAATTAATTGGATATAAGTATTCATATCCTCCTTAGCGCGATCGCTAGCCATCCTCTTAGCTGCTTCCTCTCGCGCCGCCGCCGCTAATATTTCTGGGTCTATACCTAGTCCCATATCATTTTCTTGATAGAACAGAGCAAAATCTTGATAGATTTTGAGAACTGCGGGGTCTTGTCTTGCTAATAATAGATATTCTTGTTTCAAAACTTCGTGTACATTTCTAACTGCATTGTCAGTTTTAATCGTTCCTCGGCTGTGAGCAGAAACAGTAACCCGTGTTTTGCGGCGCACCGCATCTAGCATGATTTCTTCCTGCTTCTCTGTTGCTTCGTCGTCAACTTGGACTTTTCCTTTGAGGCAGTCAATCAGATCGGCTACCACACCACCCCGTTGAGCGCTATAGGTGTAAAGAACATCTATGGCATTCTGTCCTAATGCGGCATCGTCTTGAGCATCTAGCGCTTCGTTGACTGATTCTTGCAATGCTGCGGCGCTTAAAAGTCCCGATTTTGGCGCTACTTGCATACCATTGATATGAGTTACAGAGGGGTACCAATCTCCTAGAGAGACGGGTTGTGGATAGGGTGCTACGCGAGGTGCTTTGCCGTTAAAACCAGTCACCAAACCCATTGCGAAATAAACGACTTTCCCATTTCCTAATTGCGTGCGCTTAACCTCCTCAATTATCCGATTTGGCGATCGCCCTGACACTCGATATTGCTTGCTGTCAAAATCACTAAAATTGCTGCCTTTGCCAACACTTTGTTTCTCAGCAGAAAAAGCTCCACTTCGGCTTCTTCCTTCCGCTGGAGCCTGCTGGTCATTATCTTGAAGTTTCAGGCTAATTTCTGTCTGCTGTTCTATAACTTGGTCGCGCAAGCTAATAACGCCCGATCTTCTAGGATGCAGATCTGAGAATTTATCTAGACAGCGATCGATTGCCTCTAATAACTCAACCAGCAGAATGCTATCTGTACCTGCCTGTTGTACTTTCTTCAGTGCTTCATCAACTTTTTTTAGTTCGGATGGACGACGGGAGAAGGAAACCGAAGTTGCTGCTTGAAACGCTTTCACTCCCATAATTTCTTTTGCTTGAATGAGTGGCAGTTCCCCAGTCTGCGTATCATTCAATCTCATGATTTGAGAGCCAGGGGACAATTCAGATGATTTCTGTATTTGCCGCTGTACCTGACCCCCATTCTGCTGCACCACATGAGTTAACTCGTGCGCCAACAATTCTTGTCCCCCGCGGCTCCCTGGATTGTATTCCCCCTGGCGAAAAAAGATATCTTGACCCGTAGTGAAAGCTTTGGCTTGAATTGATTGATTTAGCTGGTGAGATTGGGCATCAGTATGAATTTTGACACTACTGAAGTCTGCGCCAAAAGCCTTTTCCATTGGTTCTCGGATGCTTTCTGAGAGCGGTTGTCCGCTACCTTTGGCTTGTTGGATGGATGTTTCCAGATCCGCTGTTGCAGCCATTCCATCCGCTCCAGACTGACACTGCACTATTGGCTTCATCTGGAGTTCGTCTTCTTCATCGAGTTGGGGCGTATCTTGCCGCTGGATGCTGCCTTCTGGTTTCTGCTGGAGTTTTTCCTCCTCATCCAGTTGGGGCATTTCGTCTCGCTGGACAGTTTCACCCGAAGCTGACTGTTTAGGCGCAGGTGCGTTATTAATCTGACTCACGACTTGAGCCGCTACTCGATCTGCCTCTTGTTCGTACCGATCCCCTGGTTCTCCAATCGTCAGTTTTGCCTGAATTGGTTGGGGTGTCGCTATTTGGCGGGGAGCAAATAGGTTGGGGATTTCCAATAAGTTAATGCCTTGGCGTTGCGTAATTTCTCTTTTCTGCTGCCAAAAGGCATCCATCTTTGCCTGTAATACCGTTAGTCGTTCCTGTCCCTCTGGCGTTATGCTGCCTAGTTTCGCCTGTATTTCTAGCCCGGTCGCCTCAAACTTATGCTGGTCAAATGCTTGATTTTCTATTTCCTGCTGGGTAGGAGGCAGCTGCGAATCAGGTTTTGGTTGGATTGCAAAAGGGCGCGACTGAATGCTGTGGCTGTTTTTCTGGCTAGAAGCGGGATTCCAAGAAGAAGATTTTCGTATTCTTTCGTAGGTCATCTCTCGCCTCTATTCCAGAATTGCAAAATAATATTTCTTTCTTGTCAATACTATCTTTAGTACCTTGTTTTAGCATAAATGTAATATTTTGTAACTAGAATAAAGCAAGCTAGGATAACCTAATTGGGATGTAAAGATAGAAAACTCACGGACATCAGAACGACTGACTGTTGCAGCGTTGCTGAATTTACGAATAATCTGGCACTCTGGAATAGAGGTTTTAATTATTTTGTTGATTGGCATTTGAAAAGCCTCGCACCCGAAATCAAAACGCGATCGCATCGCTTCATCCCACACTCAACCATCCACAAATCTCAGGATTATCGTGACTCTAGCAAAAGGACCCAGTTTAATCAGTAAAGATCGGGCGATCTCTCTATTAGAAGAAGTTATTAAACAGTCGGAAGCCGAGGAGGTATTTGTCAGCCTCAGCACTGGTGAAGAATCCCTCAGCCGCTTCTCGGAAAATCAAATTAGCCAAAATATTAGTAGCACTCAGTTTAAGCTCACCATCACCAGTTACTTCGGACGCAAGAGTGCCTCTAGTTCTACAACAGATTTAGATTCAGATGCGATCGCATCCGCCATCAAACGCTCGGAAGAACTTGCCCGTTTCGCCCCAGAAGATCCGGAGTGGGTGCCACTGCTAGAACCTCAAGTTTACGAAGATCGCATCCCAGCCTTCGATGAGGTAACGGCAACCCTTTCACCGCTAGCACGAGGCGAAATTATCCAGCGTGTGTGTGCCATGAGTGCGAAGGCAGGAGTGGATGGTTCGGGAACCCTGAGTACAGAAACGAACTTATATGCGATCGGGAATTCGCGGGGACTACGCGCTTGCAATCAAACTACAGAGGCAGATTTCAGCTTTACCTCTCGCATTGGGGATGGTTCCTCGTGGTCTAATCGCTCCGCTTGGGCGCTTGAACAGTTGCCAATTGAGGAATTAACCCAGCAGCTAATTGAGCGGGCAATCAAGTCGCGCCAACCCCGCGAAGTCCATCCTGGCGCGTATCCAGTTGTCTTTGATGGAGCCGCTTTTGCTGCTTTGCTCCCTTGGATCGTCTGGAATTTGGATGCACGCGCAGCAGATGAAGGGCGGTCGTTTATGTCTCGCACTGATGAGTCAGGCAAACCCGCGGGTAACCGTTTGGGCGAAGCAATGTTTAGCCCCATCGTACAAGTACAGCGAAATGCCGCTCATCCTCTGTTGCAGTTAGGCACTTTCTTTGGCGATGGATTAAGCAATGACTACAAAGAAGTCATTCAGGACGGTATCCCTCAAACGCTTTCCTATAGCCGCTACTGGGCGGCACAGCAGGGCAAAAAGCCGACAGGCGCGATGTATCCAATTGTGATGACTGGCTCAGATCGAAGTCTAGCTGACCTAATCGCCCAGACAGAGCGAGGAATTTTGGTGAGTCGGGCTTGGTACGTGCGCTATGTGAATCCTCGATCATTAGTCGTAACGGGAATGAGTCGTGATGGCACCTTCTGGATCGAGAATGGTCAAATTGCTTACCCGATTAAAAACTTGCGCTTTAACCAGAGTTTGCCTGAAATGCTGCGGGATGTGGATGCTCTGAGTACAGTCCAACGCTACGGCAGCAGTGTTGTGCCTGGGGTACGAGTGAGGGCGTTTAATTTTAGCAGCGTGACTGACAGCGTTTGATTTATAAGGGTTCTGGGCAGCAGTTAGAAGCCAAAAAAAGCAGCGAGAGGAATAACGCGCGATCGCAAAGTATATCGCGCCGATGATTCGGTTCCTTGTGTTTGTCAGCTAAATGTCCGCTAAACCATCAATATCAACCGTTTCTAGTTAATATTGAAATTCGCAGACATTCTATCAAAGCCGAGTTTCAATTTGACCTTGTCCCACCTCAATTTTTATGACCCCGAACAGCGCCCCTGGCCCAATTCCCGTCTCGATTGTGCCAGTATCATTGGGCATACTACTCCCACTAGCACCCGCCTGTGGTTCCGGGCGTCTTCTCCTGGAGATTACTGGCTAGTATTTTCTCGCCATCGAATTCCTACCAATGGCACTCCGGAGATAATCAACGACGAAAAAGGGCATTGGTTGCGATTAACCTCTCCAAGTACTTCCCAAGAAATTTATAGCGTTACTCTTGTCCCACTCCAACTTAATCAAGAGCATGACTTAACAGGTGTAGTAGACCTAAAAAATCTCCAACCCGATACTCGCTATTATTACGCTCTATTTCACTTGGATAGAGAAAAACCCTGGGAACTGGGCAACGAACAAAACCTGTCATTTCAAACCTTTCCAGAACATCCCACAGAGGTGAATTTTGGGATGTTCAGTTGCCATATGCCTTACGACGAGCATCAGCTCCTCAATTTGGAAATGTGGGATAAATTTAAGCAAGAATTATTGGATACAAATGCAAATTTTTTGATAGGTACTGGCGACCAAGTATATGTGGATGGAGAAGGAAATAAACAATTAAATATCTGGAGCTGGTTGAAGAAGAACAAAAAACAAAACCCTTCTAAAATCGATATGATTTCCTGGTATCGAGATATCTATCGGGGTTATTGGGGCATCCCCCAGGTGCAACAACTTTTTCAAACTTTTCCCACCTATATGATATGGGATGACCATGAAATTATGGATGGCTGGGGTTCTTATACACCCAATGAATTAGCCGCACAGCTAGATACTTCATGGCAGTTGCGAAATACTCAAGAACATTTGCGGCTAGCAAATGAAATGTTTGAGGCTGCTAAGCAAGTTTATCAAGAATACGAACATTCTCATAATCCTCCTACAGATACCAGTATTGATCAATTTGACTATCAGTTCAATTGTGGATTCTGTAGTTTTTATGTATTAGATATGAGGGGACATCATGATTATAACCGGCAAGAGCTGCGTCTTTTAGGTGCCGAGCAGTGGAAACGTTTTGACGGTTGGCTAAATTCCCAATATGATTCTGAATCCCGCGTTTTATTTATTGTGTCGCCAGTTCCAGTCGTTCACTTTAAGAGCTTTGCTGTTAATAATTTAGACATCCCCTATTGGAAGTACACTGATGATTTACGAGATCATTGGGATCATAAATCTAATTGGGCAGAACGAGATCAACTATTAAAGAAGGTTTTTGAGGTTTCCCAAAAAACCAAGAAACCTATTGTATTTTTGAGCGGAGATGTACACATGGGAGCTGCTTTCAAGTTATCCCACGAGCAATCTCCATCGGCTAAAGTGTTTCAGCTTACTTCTAGCGGTATCGCCTATGCATCTTTAAGTAAATTTGCTATGAACATATTACAAAAGATAGTCATTGATGAAAATTTTATTGAAAGTAATGAAACTAAAAGTCCCTACAAAATAGAAAAAATATATGTATGTACTAAAAATAATTTTAGCTTGCTTCATGTAAAACAACTTGCCCATGGAGCGTTATCTATTATTTTTGATTTGTTTAGTAGTGACTACGGAAATAAAACTTTTGATAGAGAAAGAATCGAGTTAAACAAGGTTTCATAGAAGTAGCGAATTGTTAAAATTAACGCCGTGGTTTAGCGTTCCCAAAACATTCTGGAGACGCTAAAAGACTGTTGTTGAGACACAATGATAAAAATAATTAAAGGAAAAGAAGGTTAGCTTTATCTGAAAAGGATTGGTTTTCGATATCATTACATCAACGACATTTTCCATCAGATAGATATGTTTGAAGAATTATTTACAACCCCTACCGAGACTAATCTTGACTTAGCGATCGCTCGTCGTCCCCGGAAGGGAGTCATTATTGGTGCAGGTCAGGTAGGAATGGCTTGCGCTTACTCAATCCTGATTCAAAACACCTTGGATGAAATGGTGATTGTTGATGTTAATCGAGAAAAGCTAGAAGGGGAAGTCATGGATTTAGTCCACGGGCTACCCTTTGTCGAACCCAGCTTAGTACGAGCAGGAACCCTAGAAGAGGGGGAAAATGCGGATATTGTAATTGTTACAGCAGGAGCAAAACAAAAGCCTGGAGAAAATCGGTTAAGTTTGGTGCAGCGCAACATCGAAATCTTTAAAAATTTGATTCCAGAAATCGTGAGATGTTCTCCAGGAGCGATTCTCTTAATCGTCTCGAATCCAGTAGATATCATGACCTATGTTTCCTGGAAGCTTTCTGGGTTGCCGAGTTCTAGTGTGATTGGTTCGGGCACGGTGTTAGATACAGCTCGTTTTCGCTATCTGTTAGCCCAAAAGTTACAAGTTGACCCGCGTAGTTTGCACGCATACATTATTGGGGAACATGGAGACAGTGAAGTTCCCGTTTGGAGCAAAGCCAATATTGCGGGAATGAATTTATTAGATGTTCATGACAATAATGATTTAACGAAAACTGCACAAATTGACGAGATTTTTCAACAGGTCAAGAACGCCGCCTATGAGATTATCCAACGCAAAGGAGCAACTTGCTACGCGATTGGTTTAGGGGTTACTCAGATTGTGCAAGCAATTTTACGCAATCAAAACAGAGTTTTGACTGTTAGTAGTTTGATAAATGGTCTTCACGGAATTAATGATGTTTGTCTGAGTTTGCCTGCGGTCGTAAATCGTCAGGGTGTTACCAGGGTTCTGAATTTCTCTTTGACCCCTACAGAGTCAGAACAATTGCAACGATCTAGTCAAATCCTGCGCCAAACGATTCAGCAAGTCAACCTTTAATCTCTCAGATATCAGTTTAAGAGGATATTTGAAAAGTAGTATAGCCATTTTAAATCGAATGGCACTGACATAAGAGCCTTGAGATAAATCTCTCACCTTAAAGCTTTTAACCTGTTTTCACAGGTTGAAAGCTTTTGTTCTGGCAGTATTTTAGTCAGTTTTAACTGACCTTAGCTCTTAGCCCAAACTTTAGTTTAGGGTTTTAGTTCAGGGCTTAAGTCAGCGCCATTCATCTTAAATCATTCATGAAATCTTCCATCTCTCTTCTTTCCCTTCCTTAGCGCTATGCAGTGCGAAGGCGCAAGCTGAGCGCCATACTGCTCCACTACGAGATCGCTAATGCGATTAATTCTGACAACCCTTGAGGATTGCTCGATGAGCCTATCGTAGGGGCGGCTACCGCATAAGTCGCCCAAATGCAGAAAAGGCAGTACCGACTGGATGGTGCCATAACCGACTTCTCAGACATCCTCTGGGTGGGTAGAGTCACTTGAGAGAGCAAATGTGTTGAATGCAATGTGTTTAGGGAACTGCATTGCGTCTCCAGTGGTTGAAGAGCGGCACTGCTATGGCTTAGTAAGTATATTTACTTAGCCGTTTGTTCGTGATGAGCAATTTTCCCTCCAACAACTTGCTAAAACTACCTCAACCCTAGATGAAACTTTCTGGGGACATATTCCATCTTTGGGATCAACTGAAGTATACACAAAGAAAGATGGGCATTTTGTCAAATTATTGTTATCTTTCGTAATAACAGGGAAATGGTTAGACGGTTCAGCGATGTTCAGCCCTTACCCTGTGAGTGCTTCAGCGATTGATAAACATACACTCTCTCTAAAGTCGGAGCTTACCATGAACCAACCTATCGAACTGTCTCTCGAACAACAATTCAGCATCCGTTCCTTTGAAAGCCAAGTGGAGAATATGAGCCGCGAACAAGCTCAGCACTTCTTGGTCAAACTCTATGAACAAATGGTGATGCGCGAAGCTACATACAAGCATCTTCTGAAGCACCAATGGGGCTTAGAGCCAAATCCTCAGGAATAGAGTATCCGTGTCGCAGTGGGCGACCTCCGTCTCTTGCTTTGTTCCTCAGGGGAAAGAAGCTGGGGGTGCTGGGGCGTCAACTTCAGTTTCAAGAAAGTTGAGTTTTAGGAAATTGCTTACGGTTGGAAGCGTTGTCTATTTAAATATCCGAAGGACAAAGATAATATCTTGTAGTAAGGAAGCGTGTTTAAGTAGATGAACGTAGACCAAGATTTCTCGGTTGGCGTGTCAAGCTTGCTGAATTGGTACCGATTTTTCAGAGTTTTGACATGAAGTTGAATAGTTTATGACAAGTTTGGCAGTACTGGCATAAGCGAAATTGGTTTTTTGAGTTTAGGTTTTCGTACTACAAAAATTTTCATACTACAAAAATAAATGCGACAGCTTGATCGCTGTGCAGACATGAGCGAAAGCGAGAACCGCTAGCGAATAGACGCTTTGCAGGCACGCCTGCGGGCATAGGCGACGCGATCGCATCAAGTGTAAAATTAAAAACAATCAAGCGCGAGTCTATTGGACTCTTCATGAACTCCTGACTCTCTTGCCCTAACTCAGCACCCAGACTATCCTGAGATATCCGAAGAATAATCTCCGGTCTGAACAGATTCCAGCTTCATCAAAATCTTGGGCTTTAGCTTCTCAAACTCTTGCTTGAGCAGACTTTTACTCATTTGGGGCTGAGCCACTGAGGGTAAGGTTTGGCTTGTATTTGCCCACTCTTGCAACATTTGGCGTTGGACAGGGGCAATTGTGGAAATCATTACATTCGCGCACCGATGCGGTTCCTCCAAAGCAAAGAACAAAATCCGGTAAATCCCGTTTTCTCCCAGTTGTCGCACAATATCCTGACCCATAGAAGTTTTTAGATCCAGGTAGCAACTGAGCCAGCGAGGGCCTTGTTCGCGGTTGTGCAGGGCGGTAATCCACAGCAGCATGGGATGAGGAGACATCAAAAACAGAAACTGATTGTAGCGAGTGCTGATCAGGCGATTCTGAATTTCCGGTTTGTGAAGCATGACCCACAGGGTAGGTAAAACTTCGCGGCTAGTGCGAAGTAGATGGGGAAATACAATCTCTGCAATTGGTTTGTTTTTAGGCCAGGAAGTTAAGCGGCAGACTTCATCGGCTGTCGGGGCGTTCTTAGGTTTGGGATCGGCTACGACGGGCAGTTTAGATAGAACTTCTCCAATCCGCTGACCTAATTGCCGACCTTGACCAAAACGTTGCTCCAATGGCTCTAATGCTTGCAACACTTGAGCCGCATTTTGGGGGCGATCGCTAGGGACTTTTGCCAAACAGCTCATCACTAAGCTTTCTAGAGATTTTGGCAATTTTAGATCGGGATTAACCGAATCAAAAGTTCTTGGGGGGATAAAGTGATGAGCTTTATACCAGCCGCCAAACGAGTGAGTCTCTGCCATTAAGGGCATCTCAGCCGTCAACATCTCAAACATCATTACGCCCAGACTATAAATGTCAGAGCGCTTATCCAGTTCTCTGCCCTCCATTTGTTCTGGAGAACAATAAGCTAAAGTGCCCATAAACGAGTTAGTCTGAGCGATGTCGGACTGGAGCAGCTTGGCGATGCCAAAATCCAGAATCTTGACTAACTCACCTAAAGTCGTATCTTGAACGACTGTAATATTACTAGGCTTTATATCCCGATGAATAATCGGACAGACTTCACCATCTATGAGGATGCCCTGGTGAGCGCATTGTAGCCCTAAACAAATTTGGCGAGTGATATTCAAAAATCGGGGCAAGGACAGGGGCCGGTCTTTGAGAACCTCGCTCAGACTCTCCCCTTGGAGAAATTCCATGACGTAGAACGGGATTTCGTTCTCGTCCACGCCATAATCCCTGACTCGGACAATGTGAATACTTTTTTCTCCCAAAACAGCGCAGATGGTTGCTTCTCGCTCAAAGCGATCGCGCATTTTTTGGTTTAGTAGCGTCTGAGAGAGGAACTTAACCGCGACGGTGACACCTCCCAGTAACATATCCCTGGCTTGATACACTCGACCCATTGCGCCTTTGCCTACCAACCCTAAGAGTTGATAGCGATTGGCGAGTAAGCGATCGGTGTTGGGGTCTGTCATCATAATTTGGCTCCTAAAATCGGGAGCATTTGTAATATTTACCTATAGGGAACTATTAACTTTATCTCGAAGGATGAAGTCTTATGTCTTCAGGATGGAGTTTTAAGCCTTCAAGCGAAAACAGATATTGAGTTCCACGCAAGAAACCGGAAAGACCAGTAAACGTTCTTTCCTACTTCATACCTCTTACTTTATATTTCCCAAATTCCACTTCATATTTCACACTTTATACTTCTTACTGACCATCTAGAGCCTGAAGCTGAATTTCTAGAGCGATCAAGAATATGATTGTGGCTGACGCTCCATCGTTGCTTCCATCGTGCTAGTCAAATAATGACCCGCCATGATGCCACTAGAAAGGTAGTAGGTATTCTCATTGAGACGGTGCAAGGTATCGAAACCAGTGCGCCGCTGGCGATCGCCTAATACCCAGTAACGCTGAACGATCGAATCTGGCGTAACCCAGCCCTCGCCCTCAACACGACCTAAAAGATTGTGCTGTAGTACATAGGTATATTGGCGTTCCCCAGCATCAAATCGCCCACGATATTGTAAAGAAATTTCCTCGCGGGCGCTGCCTGGAAAGCTCAGCTTTGTCACCATTGTGAACCAGTTTTCTCGACCCCAGGCCACTAATGTTCTGCCACTCACGGTGATTGGCATCTCGTGACGCTCCAGCCAATTTCCTTGGAGCGTCCATCGTCCTGCCTCCATTAAAAAGGTGTGACCCACGGTTGTCACCTTGCTGCCTGCTTGAAACGCCGCCTTTAAACGATTCTTCCCTTCCAGGATGAATATTCAAGGCGACAAGTAAGTTTAGTATAACCGGAGTCTTGGGACGTAAAGTGGAATACGCTTGTGCGGCTTTATCCCAAAATCAAACTAAGGAATCTTTTATAATTCTAGTCCCTCGATCCCCAGGACAGTTTATCAATGTTATCTGTGATATCGAAAGATTTTCAGGTGAAATCCGGCCTTATATTCCGGCTCTTCTACTCCTAGACACCTCTGCACCTCGGTTCTTCGGTTCCGGAAGTATCGCGGGAACGAAAGATTGAGACTTTGAGGAGTCTGCAATCTTCAAAGCAGAATGAGTCCAAGCATCATTGGACAAAGGCCCTTCGGATACTTTAAATTCAAATGGATGAGGAGGGTCTTGAACAAGTGACAGGGAACCCCGATCGTGCGCTTTCACTAAGCTGACGACCCAAGGTAGAAAGTCTAAGATTTCCTCTGGTAGTACAGTTAACTCGAAGTACCAACCCTGATTAAGTCCTCGACATTCCCTTCCCCATTGTGCCGTTGTGACTCTACCAGCGCTCTTATTAATCGCCACTCTTAAAAGAAATGGGCGTTGAGGAATTAACTTGTCTGGTGCAGTGTATGCGTAAATACTTATATAGTTCACTTGGCTCCGATTGTCTATCCAAGATGCAATCGGAAAGTTACTACTATAGGAACTTCCAGTAACTCTTACTGGCACATTCATAGCAGTAGCAAAGAGAGAATAAAACTCACGCCTTAGGTCAGCGATAATACGTATTGCTTCTGGGGTCATGCTTGCTAAAATTTGTAGAGAAAAATACAAGAAATGGCTCTATTTCAAAACTTGTGATGGTGATGCCTTTAAATTTTGCTTTAAAGCCTCACCAGCTTTTGAAATAGAGCCTAAGCAAAGATCGCTTGATAGCAAGCTGTTAAACGCTCTTGAGGCTGCGTTGTGCTGAAGAATGTTACAGATGAAGTTATTAATCTGTCTTAAACTCGATTTTCGGACGGTAAGACTTAATAACGGAAACGCTTCTTACGCCTTCTCGCGATCGCTTTGCGCTTGCGTTTTTCCAAAGGAGTCTCAAAGTGACGTTGCCGTCTTATATCTGGAAAAATCCCTGCTTTAGAGACTTGACGCTTAAATCGGCGCAGGGCTGACTCAATGCCTTCATTTTCGCCTACAACTACTTGGGTCATCCGGTGTCCTCCTAAACTATTTGATTAATTGCATTAGTAGCGTCGATAGCCGCCACCACCACCGCCGCCGCCGCCACCGCCACCGCCTCTATTGTTGCCGCCCCAGCCACCACCAGGACGACCTCCGCCTCCTTTATCCTCACGAGGCTTAGCTTTGTTCACTTTTAGCTCTCGTCCCATCCACTCAGCGCCGTTGAGAGCTTCAATGGCGGCAGTTTCTTCAGTTTCTGTATCCATTTCCACAAAAGCAAAACCACGCATCCGACCTGTCTCGCGATCGGTTGGCAACTGAACCCGCTTAACGGTTCCATACTCAGCAAAAACATTACTGAGGTCGTCTTGCGTAACTTCGTAGGATAGGTTGCCTACATAGATTGACATGGAATGTCTCCAGAATCAAAAAAGTGGTGTAGAGAGTTAGATCCGGAGAAACTGCCTGTCAGTAGAAATAACAAACACTACAGCCGAATATAAGTCTATGTTTAAGGATTTTAACACACCATTTAGTCCCTGACTCTGAAGCCGATCGTAGATGCCATGTTGTGCTGACCAGTCAAAACAATTCTATTTTGGCTGCTGCGATACCAGTAAAGGGGCGGCTTGTAGCAACGTCTGGGTGTAGGGGTGCTGGGAATTCGTAAAAATCTCGTGGGTTGAGCCGAGTTCGACAATACGACCGGCATTCATAACTGCAATGCGATCGCACAAAAATCTTGCCACAGAGAGGTCGTGAGTAATAAACAAATACGTTAAATCGAATTCCCGCTTTAACTCTAACATCAACTCCAGTACTTGTGTCTGGACGCTAGCATCTAGCATACTCACTGGTTCATCGCAGATTAGCAGTTTGGGTCGAGTAATCAAAGCACGAGCGATTGCGACCCGTTGCTGCTGTCCCCCCGACAAATCCGAGGGATACCGCTGATAATACTCGCTTGTAGGCGTTAAACCTACTCGCTCTAGCATCTGCATTACCTGCACTTTCGCTTCATCGGGGCTAGCTAGTTTGTGGATAAACAGGGGATCGGCAATACTTTCACCGACTGTCATCAGCGGATTGAGACAAGCATGGGGATCTTGAAACACCATTTGCATTTGCCGTCGCGATGCCCTCACGGCTTTAGTAGACATCTGAGCTAAATCCTGTCCCAGAAACTCAACGCTTCCTTTCGTTGGGCGAATTAACTGCAAGATCGTCCGGGACAAGGTACTCTTCCCGCATCCGGATTCTCCCACTAAGCCTAAAATTTCCCCTGGATAAAGTTCCAAGTTGATATCATCTACCGCTTTAATAACGGGGACATTCTTGGAAAGAAACTGTCCGATGAAATTGCTCTCTAAGGTGTAGTACTGCTGCAAATTTTTGATTCGCAGAAGGGGAGTTGGTAATGAATGATTGCTCTTCGGCTCCTCAACTTCCGTGTCATATTTCCTGATGTGAAAAGCCGCGTCCAAAAGCGATCGCGTATATTCGTGTTGCGGTTGCCGAAAGATAGACTGGGGTGAGCCAGTTTCTACCATCTTCCCGGCATACATCACTGCAATGCGATCGCAATACTCTCCCACCATTGCCAAATCGTGAGAAATCAGCAACAATGCCATCTCTCGTTCCCGGCACAGTCGCGTCAATTCTTGTAAAATCTGTGCGGCTACGGTTACGTCCAAACTGGTCGTAGGTTCATCTGCCACAATTAGCTTTGGGTTGAGAAGCAAGGCCAGCGCGATCGCGACTCGTTGCCGCATTCCTCCACTAAACTCGTGAGGATACTGCGACCATCGACTTGCCGGGATCTTCACCGCATCCAAGGTTTCGAGTACCTTTTCTTTCATCTGTTGCCGTGACAGATGAGGTTGATGACTCCGGAGCGTTTCCAGACAGTGCTTCCCAATGGTCATCAGGGGATCGAGGCGCGTCATCGGATCTTGAAACACCAGCGCCACCGCTTCCCCCCGAAACCGCCGTAACTGTGCCGGAGTCAGATCGAACACGGAATTCCCAGCAAACGTCACCCGCCCCTCAACGCGAGACGAAGCTGGTAACAAGCGCATCGCCGCCCTTCCCAGAGTTGATTTACCGCAGCCCGATTCTCCCACTAATCCCAGTTTCTCTCCAGGTTCTAAAGTGAAAGAGACATCATCCACTGCCCAAGAAGGCATGGCAGTAGATCGACGGCTGGGATAAGCAACCCGCAGATTTTCTACACAAAACAGGCTCTCAGTCATTCGGTAACGGGGAATAAGGAATGGGTGATGAACAATTAGTAATCCAACAAGGTCGCAATTTCCGCTATTTTGTGACGCCTACTTGCCGCATCAGATAGGCGACACCAAAATCTCCATTCGGATGTTTTGCTAACTGTTCCGCCAGCTCAAACACACGCGCTGCCAATTCGGGACCGAGTTTTTCCATTGTGGCTTCACGTTCTTTCTCGGATTGTTGCTGTTTTTCCACCTTGATCTGCCATTCACTGGAAAACAGCTGCTCAATCGTCGTGTGCAACCCTAATTGAGATAGTACCTCCCACTCTCCGCGATCGCACCAAATCCCATTACAATTCAGGCAACGCTCTACATAAAACGGCGTTTTCAGCCTTACCTTGGCGCGAGATAAATAACGACCGCACTCCGGACACAGTGCTGCTTTGGTATCAAAGGGAGACTGCACAAAATCCACATTTAGGATTTGAGCGATAGATTCCGGATCTGCGGGAGTCAGTTCCGGTTGCTGTGCTTGCCATGCTTCGTATTCAGCAGAGGGAATCCAGGTTCCCTTGCAATCCGTGCAGTGTTTTACAGCTAAATTTCCCGCCAGGGTGCCATCGAGTAGCGATACACTCTTACATTTTGGACAGTTCACCAGTTTTTCTTCCTCTCCTAGTTTAATTTTTTATTAATTTACTCTGTTTTTTCGGACATCTTGCACTTGCACCAGACAGCGACTCCTGCGATCCTTTGCTGTCAAAGCGGGTGGGTTTATCAAGGCAATCTGCGAGATACCAGAGAAAGCCGGTGAAATCCGCCCCTATATTTCTCCCTGGCTTTCCCGATCTCCGTCTGCTTGCAGGAGGGCTTGACAGTAGCCAATCAGGGTTGATAAGCGATCGCTTATCGCCGCTTGTCGAGGATTAGCGGTTGCCGAACGGCGAGACGCCTGCAAAAATGTCATATCCATCTCTAAAAGTCGCAGCGCTCGATAGATTTCCGTCTGGAAAGACCTCCACCGAGGCTCAATCTCTGGGTCTAATTCATCACCCGTCAAAATGGTAATTTGCTGTGCAAAAACTTGTTTGACGTGTTGAAATTTTTCACCGATCCCTTCTTGTTCTTGATTAGCGGCTGTCATTGTATGCAGCAGCTGTTCTAGAGCTGTCAAAAGTTCCTGATAACGTTGTTGGTAAGACTGAGGCAACATTGGCACGTTGTTCCGCTAGAATCAATGTAAAGAATTTTGTCTATTCAACAAGGCAATTGCTAAGCACCAGCTAACTGGTGTAGGCTTGCAATCTTCAAGCAAGCTTTAGGTAAGGGCAAGAGCGATACGTCGCACCGGAAGCGCGACGCGCAGTAAGCGTAGGCATTAGCCAAGCGGTATCTTGGTGGATCGCTCTATTTCTGACAATATTCTTACCCTCGACCCTTGACAATTGAAAATCCAAAATTCAGCGAACCTAGGGACTCTTCAATGCAGACCCTAGGAGATGCCCTTTTAGCCTCTAGACAAAATCATTTTCCACGTCAGCACAACTCCTCGCTATTTTTACTCTTTATGCTCGACCTGCTCAACACTATGAACTCACAAGCTCCAACTTCTACAATTAGTTGTGTCATTCCTGACTGGCTACAGGAATGTTTGATTGCACGCCATGAGGACAATCAAACCACCAAACAGCCCACAACGTCCGAAGGGGGAAGTGTCAAAGTTTTCCCAACGCCTGCGGAGGCTGATTTAATCTGTCGCGCCTTTGAATTTGCTTACCAGTTACACGAAGGTCAGACTCGTAAATCCGGGGAAGCTTACATCTGTCACCCGGTCGCCGTTGCTGGTCTTTTACGAGACCTAGGCGGCGGCGCTGCCATGATTGCGGCTGGCTTTCTGCACGATGTGGTAGAAGATACGCCCGTCACCCTCGACGAAATCGAACAGCGGTTTGGCTCAGAAGTGCGGCTGCTGGTAGACGGTGTCACCAAACTTTCTAAATTTTCAGAAACCTTTTCCAGCAAGACCGAACGCCAAGCTGAGAACTTCCGTCGAATGTTTCTGGCAATGGCTCAAGATATTCGGGTAATTGTGGTGAAGCTAGCCGACCGGCTGCATAATATGCGAACGCTAGAACACCTGCCTGATGCCAAACGGCGGCGAATTGCCCAGGAAACGCGAGAAATCTTCGCACCGCTGGCAAATCGCTTGGGGATCGGACGATTTAAGTGGGAACTGGAAGATTTGACGTTTAAGTATCTCGAACCCGAAGCCTACCGGCAAATACAAGAGTTGGTGGCAGAAAAACGGGCAGACAGAGAGATTCGATTAGCGAACGTCAAAGAAATTCTGCGGCAGGGACTCGCCTCATCTAGTATTACCTGCCTTGACATCAGCGGGCGTCCCAAGCATTTGTATGGGATTTACCAGAAGATGCAGCGACAGCAGAAGGAATTTCACGAAATCTACGACTTGGCAGCAATTCGGGTGATTGTTCAGACAAATGAAGAATGCTACCGCGCCTTAGCTGTCGTTCACGATGCCTTCCGACCGATCCCCGGTCGATTTAAAGACTACATTGGTTTACCGAAGCCCAATCGCTATCAGTCCCTGCATACGGTAGTTCTCGGAATTACGGGTCGTCCCTTAGAAGTGCAAATTCGGACTTTGGAAATGCATCACATTGCCGAGTACGGGATTGCAGCTCATTGGAAATATAAGGAAACGGGGAGTTCCAGCCGTACCCAAATGACCGCAACCGATGAGAAGTTTACCTGGCTGCGGCAGCTCTTGGAATGGCAAAGCGATCTCAAGGATGCTCAGGAATACCTGGAAAACGTCAAAGACAACTTATTTGACGATGATGTTTATGTGTTTACACCCCAAGGGGATGTGGTGCCTCTTACTGGGGGTAGCACTCCCGTCGATTTCGCTTACCGGATTCATACAGAAGTGGGGAATCACTGTGCGGGGGCGCGGGTAAACGGACGGATGGTGACGTTAGACACGCTGCTGAGGAATGGAGACATTGTTGAAATTATCACTCAGAAAAATAGCCGTCCCAGTTTAGATTGGCTGAATTTTGTGGCGACAACCGGGGCGAAGAACCGGATTCGCCAATGGTACAAGCGATCGCATCGGGATGAAAATATTACTCGCGGTCGAGAACTGCTAGAAAAAGAATTGGGCAAAAGTGGCTTTGAATCTCTGCTGAAGTCAACCCCCATGCAGTCGGTCGCCGAACGATGTAATTACCACAGCGTCGATGATTTATTGGCTGCTCTCGGTTACGGGGAAGTCACTCTCAACCTGGTAGTCAATCGCATTCGAGAAGCCGTGAAAGCAACTCAAACGATTGCGACTGCCCCCGACCCAATAAAAGATTTTGCAGCGGCTGTTGCACTTCCAACCTCGAAAAGCCCCATCCCAGCTCCCAGCACCAAAACGCCTATCGCTGGTGTGGAAGGGTTACTGTATCATCGCGCTGGATGTTGCGGGCCGCTCCCTGGTGAAGCGATTATTGGTGCAGTCACACGCGATCGCGGAATTTCGATTCACCGCCAAGGGTGCAATAATGTGGCGAATGTCCTAGGCGATCGCTTAGTCCCCGTTAGCTGGAACCCCACCGACTCAAGCGGACGTCCTCAAACCTATCAAGTTAGCATTCAAATTGAAGTGCTTGACCGCGTCGGAGTCTTTAACGATATCCTGTCCCGTTTAAGCGATGACAATATTAATGTGCGGGGTGCAGGCGTGAAAACATCAGACGGGCGACCGGCAATCATCGACCTATGCATTGATATCCGCGATCTCCAACAACTGGAGCGGTGTTTTACCCAAATTCGCCAAATCAGCGACGTTCTCAATTTACGTCGCTTCGGTCAAGGATGTGAATAGAGATACTGCGGTGATTCGTCATTCGCCACTGGTAATAGACTCATACAGTGGGCGAATGACAACGACTCACCGCTGATCACAACGGACTAATGACTAATGACTAATGACATAAAACGCTCTGCCTGTCTCATCTTTAATCCAGTTGCCGGTCAAAGCGATCCCGATCAAGATTTGGCAAAAATCCGGGCACTTTTAGAGCCGGAAATTGACCTAGATATTTATCTGACAACGCCTGAAATTGACGCTGCTCAACTGGCAAGAGAAGCAGTGGAACGCGGTGCCAGTACCATCATTGCCTCTGGTGGTGACGGTACCCTCTCAGCCGCCGCCGATGCCTTGGTGGGGACGAACATTCCAATGGGCGTGATTTCAAGAGGAACCGCAAATGCCCTGGCGTCTGCTTTAGGGCTACCGGATACGATAGAGGCCGCCTGCGAGACAATTTTGGGGGGTATAACGCGGGTCGTGGATGCCGCCTACTGCAACGGCAAACCGATGATATTACTCGCGGGGATTGGTTTTGAGGCAGAAGCCGTCGAACGGGCGGACAGAGAGACGAAGAACCGCTTGGGGATGATGGCATACATCCTGGCAGGAATTCAACAGTTGCGGCAGTTCAACACGTTTGAGGTTGAGATTGAGACGGAAGACAAAATCGTGAAACTAACCGCTGCTGCTGTAACAATTGCCAATGCTGCACCCCCCACATCCATTTTGGCTCAAGGTCCAGCGGGCATTCTTTTTGATGATGGGTTGCTCGATTTAACCGTCGTGGCACCGAGTAATGTTGCCGGAGCGATCGCTGCCTCCTATCATTTACTTCAAACTGCCCTAAGCGGCAGTGCCACAGAACGAGATGACATCGGCTATCTGCGAGCCAGACGGATTCAGGTACGAACCAATCCACTGCAAAAAGTTGTCGTAGATGGGGAAATTATCGGCACCACTCCGATTGATGTCGAGTGCATTCCTGGCGGCCTAACGCTCTTAGTCCCCCTTCTCGAAGAATTGCCAGTTACAGAAAAACTTGAAGGTTTACCCAGTGTAATCATCGAATCCAAGCAGGACTTAATTCCGCCTGAAGAGGTTGATTAGTCTGTCATTCGTCACGATAGCGGTTCTCGCTTTGTTGCAATATATCCTCGTAACCTCACCCTAAAGCCCTCATCGAAAAGCAGTGAAGGGTTTGGGGTGGGGTTAAACTCTTAAGAGCGTTGAGGAGCATGGATTTGAGGGACGAAACTCATCATTAACAAGAGGTTGATGTTAACGAAAAGCGCTCTACCTATCCTCCAAATCATTAACTTTGTCTGTTAGGGCAGTCGTAACCAACCAAGGACTCGTAACTAAGCGCTAAAAACGACTCACAAGTGAGCGATCGCCAGCGCCAACGAATATGCTTTCTTAAATGTAAGGGCAGCTTATATTGGACACAGGTTGAAGTGGGAGTTATCTGCCCGGAAAGTTAACCTGGAAGCCGAACAACCGCTCGCAAAAGCCAGACAGACCTTCAGGGGATGAAAGCCCACAAACATCAGAGGAAGAGTTTCTGGGGCTGTATCGGCTCTAGTTCATATTGATGATGAAAATCCTTCGTCCTATCCTGCGATCGCTATCCAGACACCTTAGCAAGCCGCCTCTAAGGTATTTGCTGTTTCAGCAACCCAAAAAAAACCCAAGTCTTCTGCCTCAAGGGGAGAGCGAATATTCTTCTTTTGAGCGGCAACCATTCTTTCCGCTAAACAGCGACGCAGCCAGCCTTGAGGCTGAAGCAAATCGGCTCAAGGCACTTTATCGCTATGAAATTCTCGATACTCCGGCAGAACAGGCATTTGACGATCTGACTGCACTGGCTTCCCACATTTGTAACACTCCCATTGCCCTCATCAGCCTGGTTGATGGCAATCGCCAGTGGTTTAAGTCGAAAATCGGTCTGAAAGCAACAGAAACAGCAAAGTATTTAGCGTTCTGCGCTCACACAATTTTAAAATCAGATGAATTATTAATTGTACGCAATACGTTAGTTGATGAACGCTTTGCCAGAAATCCTCTGGTGACATCTGACCCTTATATCCGGTTTTATGCCGGAGTTCCCTTGGTAACGCCCGATGGCTTTGTTTTGGGCACCTTATGCGTAATTGACCAGATTCCTCGAAAGCTCATGAGCCAACAAATTGAAGCGCTCAAAGCGTTGGCGCGGCAAGCGATCGCTCAGATGGAACTCCGAATTCATCTCAATCAATTAGAACGCACTGTTTCTCAGCATCAACAGGTAGTGGAAGCGTTAGGAGAAAGCGATAAAAAATATCGCTCTGTCGTCGATAACGTCAAAGAAGTAATTTTTCAAACAGACGTCACGGGTTTGTGGACCTTTCTGAATCCGGCTTGGACAGAAATCACCAAATTCTCGATTGCCCAAAGTCTTGGCACTCATGTTCTAAACTACGTTCATCCTGAAGATCGCCAACGCAATATAAAACTGTTTCAAGCTCTGATTCAATGCCAAACAAAATTTTACCGACAGGAGATCCGCATCCTAACCGCTGATGGCAGCTTTTGCTGGCTTGACGTTTATGCCTGCGCGACACTGGATGTTAGCGGAAGTATCGTGGGTATTTCCGGCACCTTGAATGACATTACGGATCGCAAGCAAACTGAAGAGGCACTCCAAAAGACAACCAGCTTGCAGCGGGCAATTTTGGATAGTGCCAACTACACGATCGTTTCTACAACACCAGATGGCACAATTTGTACCTTTAATGCCGCCGCCGAGAGATATTTAGGATACGCTGCTGCTGAAGTCGTGGGCAAAACAACACCCCTGCGATTTCACGATTCACGCGAAGTATTCCGGCGTGCCCAAGAATTGTCACAGGAGTTGGGAATCCCCATTGATCCAAGGTTTGAAGTTTTTGTTGCCAAGGCGCGTCGTGGAGAAGTGGACGAGCGCGAATGGACGTTTATCCGCAAAGATGGTAGTCGTTTTCCCGTGCTGGTGTCGATGACGGCGTTACGGGATACTGAGGGCAACATTACTGGGTTTCTCGGAATTGGCAGCGACATCACGCAGCGCCAGCAAGCGGAACACGAACTGCGAGAGAGCGAGGCAGGGTTACGAGCGCTGTATGAAGTGACGGCAGCTCAAGGCGGAAAAGGAACGCCGCTACACTTCGACCAACGCATCCAGCGGATGCTGAAAATGGGATGCTGGCGATTTGGCTTAGAAATCGGGACGCTAGCGAAGATTGAAGGGGATAAATATTACCTGATTGCTGCTCAGGTGCCCGAAAACTCACCCATTCATCTTGCCAAAGGAAATCTTTTCGATGTTAAGCAGACTTATTGCGGTGAAGCACTGCGCTGCGACGAACCGATTTGCTTTGAGTCCGTTGAGCGATCGCAATGGTACCAGTATCCGGCAAATACCCCTTTCAGAATAGAGGCATATATTGGTACTAGGGTAGTGGCAGGCGGGATTGTTTATGGTACCCTCAGTTTCTCCAGTTTAAAGGTGCGATCGCAACCATTCACGGTGGTAGACAAAGAGCTAGTGAAGCTCATGGCACAGTGGGTAGGAGGTGAAGTTGAGCGGGCAAAAGCCCAAGAAGCCCTACAACAGCAAGTTACCAGAACTTTGCTGCTTAAACGGATTACCCAAGAGATTCGCGCCAAGCTAGAAACACAAGAAATTTTTCAAACGACTTGTAAGTTATTGGGCGAAACATTCGCGGTGAATCGCTGTTTAATTTACTCATACATCGCCACCCCTAAACCACAAATTCCCCTAGTGGCAGAGTATTTGGAGCCTGGGTATGATTCGATAATGGATGTACAAATCCCCGTTGTTGGCAATCCCCATGCCGAACAAACAATTGCTCAAGATCGCGCGATCGCTTCCTCAAATGTCTATGCCGATCCGCTGCTCAAAGAAACTGTTTCTCTGTGTCAGCAAATTCAACTCAAATCGATGCTGGCGATTCGCACTTCCTATCAAGGAGAAACTAACGGTGTGATTGGCTTGCATCAATGTAACACCTTCCGTGAGTGGACTCAAGAGGAAATTGAATTACTCGAAGCAGTGGCAGATCAAGTCGGTATTGCTCTGGCTCAAGCTTGCCTATTAGAGCAAGAAACCCGCCAACGCGAACAATTAGCTCAGCAAAATGTTGCCTTAGAAAAAGCAAAACAAGAGGCAGAAGCAGCTAACCGTGCTAAAAGTGAATTTTTAGCGACCATGAGCCACGAAATCCGCACTCCCATGAATGCGGTAATTGGCATGACTGGGTTACTACTAGATACCGAACTCAAGCCACAACAGCGAGACTTTGTAGAAACCATTCGCAACAGCGGCGATGGCTTACTCACAATTATTAATGACATCCTTGACTTCTCTAAAATTGAGTCCGGTAAGCTGGAACTGGAACAGCAACCTTTCAATCTGCGAGATTGTATCGAAGAATCGCTTGATTTGCTAGCTCACAAGGCGGCAGAAAAAAACTTGGAATTAGCGTATTTGATAGATCCTTCTGTACCGAAAATGATTGTGGGGGATGTAACGCGACTCCGCCAAATTCTGGTGAATCTAATTGCGAATGCTGTTAAATTCACACCCCAAGGGGAAGTTGTGATTTCGGTAAAAGCTCGTCAATTGGGAGAACGAGGCAGAGGGACAGGGGGGCTGGGGAGCTGGGGAGCGAATTTAGAACAAGAAATTGCTCATCTTACAGATGAGATGAACAAACCGATTTCTGTTGAAGAACTAGAAGAAAAAGCTGCAATCCAACATCGAAAACCCAAAATAAAAAATCACAAATATGCGATTCGTTTTGCCGTTAAAGATACCGGCATTGGGATTCCTTCTGACCGTATAGACCGTCTATTTAAACCCTTCAGCCAGGTTGACTCCTCTACAACTCGCAACTATGGCGGTACGGGGTTGGGATTAGCGATTAGCCGACAATTAACAGAAATGATGGGCGGTAGAATTTGGGTAGAAAGTGAAGGGGGTCAGGGTTCCACATTTTATTTCGCTGTTGTCGCCACCTCCGTTCCCACTTCAACGCTTGCTGACAGCAGCGACTCCCAACAACTGTTAGCTGGAAAACGGTTGTTGATTGTGGATGATAACGCGACCAATCGGCAAATTTTGACTTTGCAGGCGATCGCGTGGGGAATGATCTCCCGCGCCGCCACCTCTGGGGAAGAAGCCCTGAACTGGCTGAGCAATCAGGAGACCTTTGATATTGCGATTCTGGATATGCAAATGCCGCAGATGGATGGCTTGAATTTAGCGGCAGAAATTCGCAAACTACCCAATACTCGGACGTTGCCATTGGTGATGTTAACTTCTCTGGGCAAGTCGGAGATAGAGCTACAAGCACAGCAAGCAAATTTTGCCGCCTTTCTGAATAAACCGATTAAACAATCTCAGCTCTACAATGTCTTAAGCAGTCTGCTTGGCGAACCCGCTGCGCTGCCAAGCCCGCGTCCCCATCCCGAACCGATTGACCCGAATCTAGCGCAACGGCTACCGCTGCGAATTCTGTTAGCCGAAGACAATGTCGTCAACCAAAAGGTGGCGCTGCATCTATTGGGGCGTCTGGGATATCGAGCGGATATCGCCAGCAACGGTTTGGAAGTGCTGCAAGCGCTGCAACGCCAGCCCTATGATGTGGTTCTGATGGACGTGCAAATGCCGGAAATGGACGGATTGAGCGCTACGCGACGGATCTGTGAGGAATGGCCCTACGAGCAACGTCCCTGGATTATTGCCATGACGGCGAATGCGATGCAGAGCGATCGCGAGGAGTGTTTGAGCGCGGGGATGGATAATTACGTCAGCAAGCCGATCCAGATGGAGGCGCTGCTGAAGGCACTCGCTGCTTTGCAGCCGCTTCCCCGCCTCCCCATCTCCACCTCTGCCGTTGATTTCCAGGCAATCCAAGGGCTTTGCGATATGTTTGGAGAGAATGCTTCATCTGTTCTGGTGGAAGTCATTGATAGCTTTTTGGAAGATACACCCCAAATATTGCAAGTCATTCGGAATGCAGTAGATGCTGGAGATACCGTGGCGCTGCGACAGGCGACTCACACGCTTAAGTCAACCAGTGCGACGCTGGGTGCTATGACCCTATCCAATTTGTGTAAGCAACTCGAAGCGATCGCGAAAGACGATACTCTAACAGGAACACCGGAAATCGCATCGCATCTGGAGGCGGAGTATGAGCGCGTGCGCTGTGCGTTGCAAGATTTCCATCTTTGATCGAGATTGAAACCTCCGTCCGGAGTACATCCTATACCAATTTACGGATAGGTCTAATAAAAATGCTTTCCCTTCCCCAAGAACCCTCTATCGTCCTCGTGGTAGACGACGACAGAATCATGCGTCAGCTACTGTGTCAAGCAATGCAACAGGAAGGATACCAGGTTGTTGAAGCGAGCAATGGAGAGGAGTGCTTGAGTGCTTATGTTCGCTTTCAGCCGCATATTGTCTTGCTCGATGCCATGATGCCGGTAATGGATGGCTTCACTTGCTGCTCCAGGCTACAAGACATCCCTTCATGCGATCGCACTCCCGTATTGATGATTACAGGTCTTGACGACAAAGAATCCGTTGACCGAGCTTTTGAAGTCGGAGCCATTGATTTCGTTACCAAACCTATTCACTGGCCCGTACTGCGTCAGCGGGTGAGGCGTTTAATCCAACAATTTCAACTTTATCAACAACTGGAGGTGGCAAACCGAGACTTGCAGCGACTTGCGACCTTCGACAGTCTGACGGGACTGGCAAACCGCCGTCGATTTGATGAGTATCTTGGTCAAGAGTGGCGGCGAATGTTACGCGAACAACTGCCCCTGTCTCTCATCTTCTGCGATATCGATTTTTTCAAAACCTACAACGATACTTACGGGCATCAAGCTGGAGATATTTGTTTACAAACTGTTGCTAGTGCCCTGTTTCGGGTGGTCAAGCGCTCGACAGATTTAGTCGCACGCTATGGCGGCGAAGAATTTGCAGTGATTTTGCCTAATACCTCTGCTGCGGGTGGGTTGCAAGTCGCAACGGAAATTCGACAGGCTGTGAAATCTTTAGAAATTGTTCATACCAAGTCTGCTGTTAGCCAGTATGTAACGCTGAGTTTGGGTGTCGCTGGCGCGATTCCTTTGCATGACGCCTCGCCAGAAGCGTTACTTAAGGAAGCCGATGAGGCGTTGTATCGGGCAAAAGCAGGGGGACGCGATCGCGTATGCTCCTAGAGGCAGCTTCTGGCGATGATGCATCGGTGGATACAATCAGCCACGCAGATATAAAAGGTGATATAAAGTGCGATCGCTTAATCAAGTTAATATGCACAAATCATCTGAAAAAATTAAAACTGCAAAATCAAATTAGTAATTTTTAATTTTTAATTTCTACAAGAGGTGAGCGGTGAAAAGTCGTAGAGCATTCGTGTCTCTCCTGCTGTTGGTGGCTCTCTTAAGCATCGGTACAGACTCAGTGGCAAAACCTTTGCAGGTTCGACTCAACCGACGGTTAGAAGTCGTTTCCTATGCAGGTAAAGTCACCTATAAACTTAGAGACGCTGCTGGGTCGGTTAGGGTCGGCTTGCGCCTTGAGGATGTGGGGGATACTATCACAACAGGCGACGAGTCTAAAGCCGTCCTAGCCGTCGATACCGGCATTGGCTTCGTGAATGTCTCAGAAAATACCACTCTGCAAGTACAACAATTGCAGACAATGCCTGATGGGGGTAAAATTACGCGGCTTCAAGTCACGGGGGGACAAGCTCGCCTGGAGGTACGACCGTTTACCAATCCTAATTCGCGCTTTGAAATTAAAACACCTGCCGGTTTGAGTGGCGTTCGCGGGACGCAATTTGGTGTGAGCGTCAAACCCAATGGCAAGACGAGCGTTGCCACCCTAGAAGGGAGCGTGGTCGAAGAAGCTCAGGGGCAAGCCGTAGAAGTCAATGCTGGGTTTCGGACTTTAGTGATTCCTGGCGAACCCCCTTCCCAACCAATTCCTTTAAAAGAAGAGGGTGAATTAGAGATCCGAGTTCTGGCGGCGATAGAGGGCGATCGCGTACGCATTCGCGGTCTAATCGATCCGTTCAATCTGTTGATCGTGGCGTCTACTTTACAGAATGTGGAGCGCACTGGTGAATTTGATATTACAGTACCACTGCCTAAGCAACGGAAAATTCAAGCGGTTGTGGTAACTCCTTTGGGACAACGGCAGGCGTATGAACTGCTGGTTCCGTGAGGTTGGTCGTTAGACTTGCTCAGTGCATTTTATCTGCAACCCTTCTCCCTAAAATCGCCTCGCTTTTGCCAACGCATTTTATGTTCGCAAAAGCGAATTACGCGATCGCTTAAACCTTTCGACAATAATAGAATTTAGAACCTTGGGGCATCTCAACTGACTTTTTTGGATGACCGGGGAGTGTCGTTTTGATTTAAACCCCCGGTAGATTGAGACTCTTTAAAACACCCCTCTTAAACAACAAACTCAAATGCGCTTTGATTGCCCAGCTTCCTGGCATGATTTCCAGGATGAAGCCTTCGTGCTTACGTTCCAGCAACCCCAATCGCATCTAGAACGTCGCCAACTAGAGAAAGCGCTGCGTCAAAAGGTAGGGAAATTGAAGCAATGTTTTAGCACCCTCTTCCAACCTGCCTCGATGTACTTCATCCCAGTGCAGGTTGGGACAAATCAACCGCAAGTTTGGAATGCAGCCACACTCACAGCCGAAGGCAGGAAAAATAAAGCATTCTTCACGGATGCCAAAAAAGCGTGCGGGCTGTATTGGGACAACTTTTTAAAAGTTTTTGCCGATTTATTTACGGGCGCGATCGCTTTATGACGGACATGACTCCTGCTCACCAGGCAGAGGAACGCTATGTCCTAGCCGTTAATGCCGGTCAAGTAGGACTTTGGGACTGGGATCTCCAAACTGGTGAAATGTATCTCACCGCTAGCTGGAAAGCGATGCTGGGCTATCGCGAAGACGAAATTGACAACCGTATAGAGGCTTGGCTCCATCTGGTACATCCGGATCAGCGGGAATGGGTGATGACGGCTGCAAGTATTTATCTCGAAGGGTTGACACCCCAGTATGAAATCGAACATCGGATGATCCACAAGAATGGCAATATCCGGTGGTTTCTCTGTCGGGGGATTGCATTTCGAGATGAGCAAGGCATACCTTATCGTATGGCAGGGTCAATCACTGATATCACCGAGCGCAAGCGAACCGAGGAAGCGCTTCAGGAAAGCGAGTATCGGTATTACACCTTAGCTAAAATGTCGCCGGTAGGGATTTTCCACACAGATGTAGAAGGGAACTGTTTGTATGTCAACGAGCGCTGGCGCGAACTGGCAGGATTGACCCTGGCGGAAGCACTCGGAGAAGGTTGGACGAAAGCGCTGCATCCCGACGATCGCGATCGCGTCATCAGCGAATGGAAGCAGGCGATAATAGAAAACCGGCGATTTGCCTCAGAGTATCGGTTTGGGCGTGCGGATGGAGTCGTCACCTGGGTGTTTGGTCAGGCGGTGGCGGAACAAGGAGTAGCCGGTACGACGGTTGGTTTTATTGGCACGCTCACCGATATCACCGAACGCAAGCAGGCGGAGGAGGCACTGCGACTGCAAGTTCTCAGGGAGCAACTGATAGGGGCGATGCTAGAGCGCATCCGTCAGTCTCTCAATCTCAGCGAGATTCTGAACACGACGGTGGCAGAAGTGCGGCAATTTCTAGCGTGCGACCGGGTGATTATTTATCGTTTCGAGGCTGGCTGGCGCGGGGTTGTGGCGGTGGAGTCTGTAGATCCCAATTGGACTTCGATGCTGGGAACTCCCGTCTACGATCCCTGTTTTAAGGAAAAGTACGCCCAGCTGTATCAGCAGAGTCGGGTTCAAGCGATCGCAGATATTTACAACTCAGGACTGGGTCAGTGTCATATCGATGTGCTGGAGCAGTTTCAGGTTAAAGCGAACTTAGTCGTTCCGATTCTGCAAGGGCAACAGTTGTGGGGGTTGCTGATTGCTCATCATTGTTCGCAACCCCGACATTGGCAACCGTGGGAAATCGATCTGCTCTCTTCTTTGGCGATGCAGGTGGGTATTGCGATTCAACAAGGGCAACTCTATGAACAATTGGAGGCAGCTAACCAAAAGTTGCAGCGCCTTGCGACTTTGGACGGTCTGACGGGTCTGCCGAACCGACGCCGGTTTGATGAGTACCTAGATCAGGAGTGGCGGCGTCTGAGACGAGAAAAAGTGCCCCTGTCTCTGATCTTGTGCGATATTGATTTTTTCAAACTCTACAATGACACCTATGGTCATCAAGCCGGGGATACTTGTTTAATTACCGTCGCCAGTGCGATCGCTCAAGCTGTCAAGCGACCCGCGGATTTAGTCGCTCGATACGGGGGCGAAGAATTTGCCGTAATTTTGCCCAACACTACACAAAATGGGGCATTGCAAGTGGCAGAAGAGATTCGAGTGGCAGTGCAAGACTTAAAGATTGTCCATAGCCATTCTTTAGTTAGTCAGTATGTGACGCTGAGTTTGGGCGTTGCGACTACGGTTCCCGACTGCGATACTTCACCAGAAATATTGTTAAAGACAGCGGATGAGGCGCTTTATCAGGCAAAAGCTCTGGGACGCGATCGCGTTAGCCGATGCTGCTCTTAGCCACTCTTCGGGTTAGTGTCTGCGGTTCTTAACAGCTATAACCATCCGGCACTTTCCCGATGACCTGTGATGAGTGAAGTTTAGTCTATTTTTAAAAATATCGTTACAATTATAACTTTTTAAAGTTGTTTTCCCTAACCAGCCAGCTCCCAACTTCTTAGCTTTATAGAGCAATTTTATAGGGTTATGAGACTTTACGATTACTTTTTTTTGATGAAAATTGCTCTTAAATTTTAGACTGCTAAGACAACAAAATAGTTCCTTGAATCTTTCATAGATTTGTGCCACTTTCCAAACAGTCCACTGGCAGTAAGCCTCTATTTGAGGAAATGCTACTTCAACCCATTGCCAGAGGTAAAAACATTATTCAGGCACTAAAATATTTACTGTTATTTTGGGATTTAAAGATCTTAAAGCCATTGCCTGTAGGGGAATGCTGAGACTTAAAAGATTTAGCAATCCTTGATTTGAGCGGGCGGAAAAATTTTTTATGGATTTCTGGAACCTTTTGCTTTGGCTAACGACTTTGAATGTAACAAAGCAACTGAAAACCAGAGAATTGAAGGAAGTAATTATGAATCGCGCTCTCAAATCCGTAGCTAAAATTTCCGTACTATCTGCACTAGCGATCGCTCCTGTTTTAATGTCTAGTTTGGATGCTTCTGCAAAACCCACTGGAACACGAGCAAATTATGTCGGAGTTGGTGGTTCTGCTAGCGTTACAAATGGCGGACAAGATGGCGATGCTGCCGCAGTCGGTGGTGTGATTCAAGGCCGCTATGCGGTTCCCAAGACGCCAGTTTCTATTAGAGGTTCCGTACAGTTCACCAACGAAACCAGCACTATCATTCCGATGGTTACTTATGATGTGCCTGTTACCAATAAAGCCAACTTCTACGTTGGTGGTGGCTACGGTTTGCATGAATCGGAAGGCAAACCATCTACCTTCGGCAACCGCAATGCGCCTGTAGTCACGGCTGGCGTCGAAGCAGAAGTTGCCAAGAACGTTGTAGTCTTCAGCGATGCCAAACTGGGAATCAAGCCTTACGAAAACAGTCCTGCTTCTTCTGTTAGCGTCCAGCTAGGAGTCGGCTACGGATTCTAAGATTAACGCTCTCTCTATCGTTCTTGGCGGTGTTTGGTTCGAGATATTTTGACTTAACTGACTTCTAACAAAGTGGGACAGGTTAATAAAGCCTGTCCCACTTTGTTTTTATAGCGGTTCTCACTTGGGTTAGATACACCGCACAGTAGGGTAGCTATGCTAACCTACCGATGGAGCTGATTCAATGGACGGCTTAAGATTGCTAGGCTCAAAAATCGGGTTAGGCGCGAAGACTCGACGCTCTTACTTGCATCACTGCATCCCTGCATCAAGGTGTGGCGAACCGAAGGGCGTCCTCTGGGGATATCCCTTTCTGCAAGAATTGTTAAAATCTAGGGATTTTCTCACCTATCGCTAAAGATTAAGAATGGTGATAGTACCATGAATGTATACGCCGTAATCCCGATAGATTTTCCGGTGATCCAGTTCAACCGTTCAGCCCCTTAGTTTCCGATGGTTAAATCTCCGATTTCCCCAGTCCAAAAGCTTTCTAAAGTAGAAGGACTCAAAGAACGCAGCAACTTTTTACGCGAACCTGTGGCAACTGAGCTACTGGAAGACACCAACAGCTTCACAGAAGATGCCACCCAGATTCTCAAATTTCACGGATCGTACCAGCAGGATAACCGGGACAACCGGGTGAAGGGTCAGGAAAAAGATTACCAGTTCATGCTGCGTACCCGTAATCCGGGGGGATTCATTCCACCGCAACTGTATCTGACCTTAGACCGACTGGCTGAGGAATATGGCAATGGAACGCTACGCGCTACGACTCGCCAGGGTTTTCAGCTGCATGGAATTTTAAAGAAAAATCTCAAAGCATCCATCGCTGCCATCATTAAAAACATGGGGTCAACCCTGGGAGCCTGCGGCGACCTCAACCGCAATGTGATGACGCCCCCAGCGCCTTATAAAAATCGCCGGGACTACGAATATACCTGGGAGTATGCCAACAATATTGCTGACCTACTGGCACCGCAAACAGGTGCATATTATGAAATTTGGCTGGATGGCGAAAAGTCCATTAGCGCGGAAGAAAACCCAGAGGTAAAGGCGGCGCGGCAACGCAACGGCAACGGCACCGTCGTCCACGGGAAAGAAGAACCGCTATATGGCGATCGCTATATGCCCCGGAAATTTAAGTGTGCCGTAACGGTACCAGGGGATAATTCGGTTGACCTCTATTCCCAAGATGTCAGTTTGGTGGTGATTACCAACACCGAGGGAGAACTAGAGGGATTTAATGTCTTTGCGGGTGGTGGTTTAGGACGCACTCACAACAAAGAAGAGACGTTTCCCCGGATGGCAGATCCCATCGGGTATGTAGAGAAACAAGATATCTACGATCTGATCAAAGCGATTGTCGCCACTCAAAGAGATTATGGCGATCGCACCAACCGCCGTCATGCGCGGATGAAATACTTAATTGAAGATTGGGGCGTCGAGAAGTTCCGCGCCAAAGTCGAAGAATACTTTGGCAAACCGCTAGCAGCTTTTAAAGAGTTACCGGCTTTTAAATACAAAGATTTCTTGGGATGGAACGAACAAGGCGACGGCAAGCTGTTTCTGGGAATTCCGATTGAAAATGGTCGGGTAAAGGACGAAGGTAACTTCAAGCTAAGAACTGCACTGCGGGAAATCGTGCAGAAGTTCTCGCTACCGATTCGCCTGACACCCAACCAAAACTTGCTGTTTTACGAAATTGACCCGGCGCAGAAAACCGAAATTCAGCAGATTCTTGACCGCTGTGGCGTTCAGGCAGACCCCAATCAACTTGACCCGTTGGTGCGCTATTCGATGGCTTGCCCCGCCATGCCGACTTGCGGCTTGGCGATTACCGAATCGGAACGGATCATGCCGGATCTCTTGAATCGGGTTCGGGCGCTGCTGAAAAAAGTGGGATTGGAAAACGAACACTTTATCGTGCGGATGACGGGTTGCCCGAATGGTTGCGCTCGTCCCTATCTGGCAGAATTAGGATTTGTCGGGAGTGCGGCTGAATCTTATCAGATTTGGCTAGGGGCTTCACGCGACCAAACGCGACTCTCTAGAGCCTATATGGATCGGCTGCACATTAACGAGCTAGAAACCGAATTAGAGCCGATTTTCGTTTACTTCAAGCAGTCGCGGCAACCCCAAGAAGGTTTTGGGGATTTCTGCGATCGCGTTGGTTTTGATGCGATTCGTCAATTTACAGTTGACTATGAGTCAGAAGCAGTCTCTCCTCAGTCAGATACCGGGTTGATTAATGAGGTGGTGCTGCCAGAAGAATCAGAAATTGCAGTTGCAGCTAAAATCCGTCGTCGGATCAATGTCCGGGATGATGTTTACAGCCGCTTGAAAGCAGAAGCAGCCCGTCAGGGTAAGCCCATGACTCAATTGGCAACTGAGATAATCGAAGCTTTCTTGCAGGCGAATCAAAAGCCTAACGAGTAATCCGGCTGGCGACTCAGTAATCTTCAAGTCTGGTTGATTCCCCTAATTTCCCAGAACCCCAACCCTTTCCCGCTTGCGGGGAGGGGTTCTTTATATTACAGGCAAGTAGACGGATTTGAGATGAGTCTTCAATCATTCAACTCAGCCGTAACAAAACGCCCGGAGAGACTCTCCCTCCGAGTTACATCTAGGGATTGATGGATCTAGTAGCAGAAAATACCAAAATTTCAACATCAAGGATTAAAAAATCAATTCTGCATTTGTGGATTCGCGATGCAGATATGGCAATCGGAGGGAAAAATGACTGTAGCTGAAAATAAGCGTGCTGTGGGGGTATTTTCTAATCGTCAAGATGCAGAAACTGCACTCGATGAAGTTAACAAAGCTGGCTTCCCAATAGATAGGGTTTCGGTAATTACCACACAAGCAAAACCTGACGATCAACTTGCCGGTGCGAATATGAGCGATCGCATTGGTGATGAAGCTAGCGTCACTGCTGCCACAAAAGCCAACGCAAATACTAACGTTGGGCTGTTTGGTGGCATATTCACCAGTCTTAGCACTTTAGCAGTTCCTGGTGTGGGGGCTGTAATGGCAGCGGGTGGTCTGGGCTTGACACTAGCCGGTACGATTGCTGGTGTTGGGATTGGAACAGCGGCAACGAATCGCCTGATTGAGGCATTAACCGATCTCGGCATTCATGAAGATGACGCTAAAGTTTATAGCGATCGCCTGTTCTACAATTACTATTTGGTAATTGTGGATGGAACAGACGAGGAAATCGCCAAAGTTGAAGGAGTTTTTCGCGAGCGGGGAATTCAGGATTGGGCTGTTTATAACCGACCCAACGATTCACCTGTCTTGTCCTAAATTTCCAAGAATACCAAGATCCAATTTTCACCAAGTTAGGTGAATCTAGATTTGAGAAAGTTTCACTAAACTTTTCTCAAATCTATTTTGTCCTTACTTTTTTGTTGATCGGTAGTGGGGAATTGTGCCCTAACTTTCCCCCTAAACTGATTGCTCAATCAATTCCTACGATGGTTGCGGTGATTGTTGGATGGGAATCTCGATCGCAAATTCTGCTCCTCGTCCCGGTGCCGAAATGCACCGCAACTGTCCCCCATGTGTCTCTGTCACTATCTGATAGCTAATCGCTAATCCCATCCCGGTTCCCTTTCCAACCGCCTTGGTGGTGAAGAACGGGTCAAATAACCGTTGCTGAATATCTTCAGCAATCCCCGCTCCATTATCTGCAATCCGAATCGCAATTTGTTTTGATGCCAAAACTTGCGTGCGAATTGTAATTCGACCGGGGTTGGCTTGCCGGTCTTGGTAGCTGCGCTTGAAGTTAAACTCCTCTATAGCATCAATCGCGTTGCTGAGGAGGTTCATAAATACCTGGTTGAGTTGTCCGGCATGGCACTCAATTTTAGGTAACTGACCATACTCCTTGACAACTTCAATGGCTGGATGATCTGGCTTCGCCTTAAGACGGTTTTGCAAAAGCATCAGCGTGCTATCAATGCCCTGGTGAATATCCACATCCTTGACTTCTGATTCATCCAAACGGGAAAACACACGCAGCGAGTAAACAATATCACGAATACGCTGAGCGCCAACTTGCATCGAGGCAAGGAGTTTGGATAAATCTTCTTTGAGAAATTCCAGTTCCATGTCCTCTGCTTTGTCTTGAATCTGGGGCGTGGGCTGAGGATACTGCTCTTGGTACAGCTCAATCAACTCTAGTAAATCTTGGATGTAAGAGCTGGCATGAGTAAGGTTGCCGTAGATAAAGTTGACTGGATTATTGATTTCGTGGGCAATGCCTGCCACCATCTGACCTAAACTAGACATTTTCTCGCTCTGTACTAGCTGGAGTTGGGTGTGGTTAAGTTTGGTCAGCGTTTGGTTGAGCAGTGTAATCTGTTGTTGCGTTTGGTTATACAGCTGAGCCTGAGTAATAGCAACTGCTAGCTGATCTACAACCGCTTTGAGTAATTCCCGATCTAGTTGACTCAGGTAATGAGCGTGCAAACCAATGAGATAGCCGCAGCAGCCATCTAGAAGCGGGATGGGGAGTGCAAGATAGGCGTGAGCTTTCAACTCTAGAGGTGTTTGCTCTAACTCAGCATCAACAAACAACAGATGAAGTGCCTCTGTCTGCTGTAGACAAGCTGCTATGTCTATAGATGAATTGGATTGAAACTTTCTTGGCTGAATCGTTAATATTTGGGCGTGAGAATCGCCAACCAGCTCAAAAGTTTGGGATTTGGGATCGTACCAGCCAAACAGCACTCTATCAAGCTGTGTCAACGTTGCCAGTTCTGTTACCGTCGTCTGAACAATGGTTTGTAGCTCTAAAGATTCTCGGATACGACACACCAAACGATTCAGTAGAGCTTCCTGCTCGGCACGAGTGCGGGTTTGCTCAAACAGCTGCACCTGTCGCCATGCACCAATCAGGGCAATAAGCAACAATCCGCCTAAAACGGTCGCCAAGAGGTTGAGTGCGCCTAAGTTAGATTCGATATTCTGGCGAGGAATAACCAGCGCAATTGACCAATCCGCTTCCTTTAGGGGCACGTAGGCAACGTAGTTCCATCTGTCATTGACTCGTATTAGTTCAATCCCCGCTTGTTTGGCAACCATGTGCTGAGCGATCGCTGCCAGTGCCGGATTGGAAGATTGTAAGAAGCTGGGTGCCTCATGCTCTGCGGAGCCAATCATCTTGGGGTCAGGATGGGCAATCGCCACCCCTGTGGAGTTGAGTGCAAAGGCATAGCTGCCAGCTCCCTCTTGGAGCCTGCTGACTACCTGAATCACTCGGTCAACTTTAATCGCTCCACCCATTGCTCCCAGCACTTGAGTCCCTGAATCCCCCATAATTGGAGCGCTGATATTGATTTGTAGAAGGCCTGTGGTGCGACTGACTACGGGATTCGCGGCACTGACTTGCCCTGAAATTGCCTTGATAAACCATTCCCGGTCTTTAATATTTTTGCGATGAGGACCGACGCTGGTATTCGCACCCCAACCCTCGGAGTTGACAATTGACAGCTGGTGAATTTCTTTAAACCGTTGCAATTCCCACTTTAAATAAGGCTGGGCGACTGACCAATCTATAGAGCGCACGAGGGGACTGTTCGCCAGCATCTCTACCTCAGTCTTCCGATTAGATAGCCACTGGTCAATCTCATCTCGTCCCTGCTGGACTTTCAGTAAGGCTTGTTGCTGGAGGTTCTCCAGAATCAGTCCCCGCACAACCTGATAGCTAACTACAGCGATCGCACTCACCCCCAAAGTTGACCCTGCCAGTATCGATAAAACAATTAGGTCACGAGGTTGCCATCTTTGCTTGTAGCGATGCTGCTTTTTTGGCAGCCTTGACCAAAACGCTTTAGAAAAATTGAATTTCCCCAATTTGGGAAATGCTTCCCGGCTACTTTTTTGGCTAGCTGAGTTAGCCTGGTTGTTTAGGATGGACACTCTTACTGCTACCTGCTATCGACTTGAGAAATAGGAGATTTCCAAGGAATTTAAGATTGAAAAAGTTGAAAGAGTTCAATGTTATGCTCCACAATCAGCTAGTTTTCTCTAAGAATCATATGGAGATGTTCTGCTCTCGCAACTCTTTTACCTGTAAATTTAGATACTACCATCGGATAATTGAACCAGCATTGGCACAATTGCTGAATCTTCATCCTGTTAAAAGTCTCAAGTTTAAAGGTCAATTGAATAAATTCGATTCTTCCTCAAGTCGCGAGCAATGAGCGTGTCGAGGGAACTCAAGCTCAGTGCGGCTTAGGGTTAACAATGGATTCGCAAGTTAAGCTCGCATCTTTTCCCTTTTCGGGCAGGGCATTGGGAAAGGATACCTATATTTTCCAGCTTTACAGATATATCGCACATTCTGCACCCCCTACTGTCACAATCGGTTATTTCGGTTTTTTTTTCTAACAAAGGTGATTTCTTATACAAAAAAATGTAAATATGTTTTGCGATCGCAAGCCCAAAATTTTTAAATGTCGAAAATTCGGAGTATGGCAGTTTAGGTTGTGGAATGGAGGTTAAAGCAGCGTGCAGATAGCGGCTGGTTGTGCAAGCAGCATTCTTCCGCTCCAGGGTCGCCTGCATTAGATGGTACGGGGAGAGATCGCCTGTGAAAATTGACCTGTTCAAAGACAGTTACTTAGTGATAAAAATCCTTTCTGTCAATGACTAGGAGGGGAAGAGAATGAAGAGAAAATAGCCCCATTCTGGCTAATAGATGGAAGGATATCGCACCGGCTATCGTTCAATTTTACGCATTAAGATAGAGGGATTTGTGCCCAAGAACCACACTTGAACAGCTAGAGGTGGCGGGGTTAGTCCGCGAGACTCGCCCGCGGCTTGAACTTTCACAGGAAAAGTTCGCAACGCTACTTGGGGTATCGTTCCATAGTGTGAATCGATGGGAAAACAAACGAACGTGCCCCTTACCACTCGGTTGGAAGCAGATTGAAACACTGCTGCAATCATAATGGGGGAACAGGTCGAAGACGACTAGCCAGGTATTTCGAGGAGCAGGAGTTGCGCCAGTGACATTTGCAGACAAAGGAAGGGCTGCTGACAGCATTTTTGTTGCAGGCGGCGAAATGGGGAATTTGATGCGATCGCTCGATTGGTCGAAGACTCCCTTAGGAGACGTGAACCTTTGGCCCCAAAGTTTGCGAAGCGCTGTCAGTATTTTGCTGCCTTCAAAAGCTCAGATTTGTCTGTTCTGGGGATCTGAATTAATCGCGATCTACAACGATGCCTATCGTCCTGCCCTGGCATCGAAGCATCCTTGGGCACTAGGTCGCCCTGCTCGTGAGCTGTGGAGCGAAGTTTGGGACGCGCTCAAACCCTTGCTTGAGGGAGTTGTCACGACTGGAGAAGCCTTCTGGGCACGAGATTATTTGTTCTTTCTCAATCGCTACGGGTACAGCGAGGAAACTTACTTTGATGTATCCTATGACCCCGTGCGGGACGAGAGCGGGGAAGTCGGCGGCGTTTTTTGCATCGTTAGCGAGACAACCGGGCGAGTTCTGGGCGATCGCCGCTTACAAACATTAAGCTTACTGGCGAGCAAAACAGCTCAAGCCAAGACGGTTGAAGCTGCCTGTCAAACTGCAATTCAGGCTTTAGCCACCAATGCTCACGATATTCCGTTTTCCCTGCTTTATCGAGTGGCGGCAGATGGCAAGCAAGCGACTCTGGTTGAAACGGCTGGATTCGAGGCGGAAACCTCAGCAACGCCAGCAATCGTAGACCTGACTCAAGGCAATGACGGATGGGGATTGAGACGAATTCATCAGACTGGGCAAGCCGTTATTGTTGATGTAGCAACTCGCTTCGGGGCGTTACCGAAGGGAGCCTGGGACAAGTCGCCTGCTGCTGCCTGGGTTGTGCCAGTGACCCAATCGGGACAACCTCAGATTGTTGGGTTTTTGGTGTTGGGAATCAATCCCCATCGAGCCTTTGAGAATGAGTACCGAGAATTTTTTGATTTAGTGGCAGGCAATGTCACGAATGCGATCGCAAATGCCCGCGCGTTTGAAGAAGAACGCCAGCGAGTCGAAGCACTGGCAGAACTGGATCGCGCCAAAACGTCCTTCTTCAACAATATCAGCCACGAATTCCGTACTCCCCTGACGCTGATGCTATCGCCGCTAGAGCAGACGCTAGCCGAATTAGAGGGAAGCATTCCGACCAAAGCGCGATCGCAACTCGAACTGGTGCAGCGCAACGGGAAGCGCTTGCTGAAGCTCGTCAATACCCTGCTCGATTTTTCGCGCATTGAAGCCGGACGCGCTCAGGCAAACTACCAGCCAACCGATTTGGCAACCTATACGGCTGAATTAACGAGTCTATTTCGTTCTACCGTTGAGCAAGCGGGACTGAAACTTACGGTTGATTGTCCTCCCTTGCCAGAACCGATTTATGTAGATCGGGATATGTGGGAGAAGATTGTGTTGAATCTGCTCTCGAATGCCTTTAAGTTCACGTTTGAAGGAGAAATTGCGGTTGTTCTGCGTCCGGTTAGCGACCAGGTGGAACTGATGGTGCGCGACACGGGTACAGGTATCCCATCTGCCGAGCTTCCCAAACTGTTTGAGCGGTTTCATCGCGTTGAGGGGGCACGGGGACGCACCTTTGAAGGTACAGGAATCGGGCTATCGTTGGTGCAGGAACTCGTGCAGTTGCAGGGAGGAGCGATCGCTGTTGACAGTACGCTGGGTCGGGGCAGTACCTTCACGGTACGATTGCCAATGGGAACGGCTCATTTGCCGAGTGATGACATTCACGCCAGCCGCGCCCAAGCCTCCACCGCTTTTGGTGCAATTCCTTATGTTGAAGAAGCTTTAGGTTGGCTACCCGAAGAAAATGCAGCGCCGAGGTTGCAGACCGCAGAAAACGCTCAACGAACCTCAGATGCTCCAATCTCGACAGCTACCGCCCGGATTCTGCTAGTCGATGATAACGCCGATATGCGCGACTATCTGCACCGCCTCCTCAGCCAGTTTTATCAGGTGGAAATGGCGAAAGATGGCGAAACCGCTCTAGCTGCCGTATATAACCGTGCGCCTGACCTGATCCTCAGCGATGTGATGATGCCAGGAATGGATGGCTTTGAGTTGCTCAGGCGGTTAAGAGCTGATGCCAAAACTCGCGAAATTCCATTTTTGCTGCTATCTGCTCGCGCCGGAGAAGAATCGGCTATCGCAGGACTGGAAGCTGGAGCCGATGATTATCTGGTGAAGCCCTTTAGCTCCGGTGAATTGCTTGCCCGCGTCGCTGCCAATTTAGAACTCGGGCGATCGCGCCAAGCAGCTAGTCAGCAGCGCTTTCGCTTCCTGGCTGAATCTATTCCCCAAATGGTTTGGACGGCTGATGCCAGCGGTTGGGTAGATTATTACAGCCCCGGCTGGTTTGACTACACCGGATTGAAGTTGGAGCAAATCCAGGGGAGCGGTTGGCAAAACACACTCCATCCAGACGATCGGCTCCGGACTATTGAAGCGTGGACTCAAGCCACTGAAATGGGCACAAACTACGATATCGAACATCGTTTGAGAAGGGCAGATGGAATTTATTGTTGGCATCTCACCCGCGCCCTACCCATGCGCGACGAAAACGGTCAAGTCATTCGCTGGTTTGGTACCTGCACGGATATTACCGAGCGCAAACAAGCAGAAGAAGCTTTGCGAGAAAGTGAGGAGCTAAAGCAAAGCATTCTAGAGAGCAGTACTGACTGCATCAAAGTCTTAGCGTTGAACGGTGAAATTCTCTACATCAATCCTGGTGGGCTGTGTCTTTTAGAAATCGACGAGCCGAAATCTATCCTTTATCGCGTCTGGGCTGATTTGTGGGAGAGCGAAGATTATGAAAAAGCCCAAGCTGCGATCGCCGCTGCCAAAATCGGCAACATCGCTCAATTTCAAGGCTATCGCCCTACCACCAAGGGCACACCGAAATGGTGGGATATCATTATTACGCCGGTGCGAGATGCTAAGGGACAAGTAGTGCAACTACTTGCTATTTCACGGGATATTACGGAAGCGAAGCGCATTGAAGCCGAACGCCAACAAGCTGAACTAGCGCTGAGAGAAGCCCATGTGCAGTTAGAATCTGCTTTGGCAGCGGGAGCCGTCTACACTTGGCGCTGGAGTATTCCCGGCGATCGCGTCAGGGTCAATGCTGCGTTTGCTCGCCTGTTTGCTGTAGACCCGGTGAGTGCGACATCAGAAGGCTTGCCGATCGAGTTCTTTATCAACTCCATGCACGAGGAAGACCGTCCTCGCGTTTCAGTTGCAATTGAGCAGGCGATCCACACAGGTGAGGAATATGCTGCTGAGTACCGCGTTCGGACTGTCAGTGGTGAGGAACGTTGGCTAACGGCACGGGGTCGAGTTGAGTATGATGCAGCAGGGAAACCTGTTTCTTTTCCTGGCGCACTCGTCGATATTACCGAGCGCAAACAAGCAGAAGTGGCCTTGCGCCAATCAGAGGAACGCTATCGAACGCTGTTTGAGTCCATTGACGAAGGCTTTTGCCTCATCGAAATGCAGTTTGATGCAAATAACAAGCCGATCGATTACCGCTTTTTGGAGACTAATCCGGCGTTTGGGAAACAAACGGGACTCGAACAGGCAGCGGGCAAAACGGCGCGTCAGCTCATTCCAAATCTTGAAAAGCACTGGTACGAGATTTACGGCAAAGTCGCCCTAACAGGTGAATCCATTCGCTTCGAGAATGGTTCCCAAGTGATGAACCGTTGGTTCGATGTTTATGCGTTCCGCGTTGGGCAGCCGGAGAGCCGAAAAGTTGCCGTACTGTTCAAAGATATTAGCGATCGCAAGCGTAGTGAAATCGAACGAGAACAAATTCTGCAACGAGAACAAGCCGCACGGGAAGCTGCCGAACAGGCAAATCGCATTAAAGATGAGTTTCTAGCCGTACTGTCTCACGAGTTGCGATCGCCTCTCAACCCGATCTTGGGCTGGTCTCAGCTACTGCAAAACCGCAAGATGGATCAAGTGCGAACGACTTATGCCCTACAGATCATCGAACGCAATGCCAAACTGCAAGTGCAGCTCATTGATGATTTGCTCGATGTTTCTCGAATTCTCCAAGGCAAACTCAGCCTCAATGTCGATCCGGTCAATCTAGCAACCACCATCACCGCCGCACTGGAAACAGTGCAGTTAGCCGCCGCCGCCAAATCGATTCAAATTCAAACAATTTTGGAACCAGAGGTTGGGCAAGTTTTAGGCGATTCAGGTCGCTTGCAGCAAGTCATTTGGAACTTGTTATCCAACGCCGTCAAGTTTACCCCGTCAGGAGGACGAGTTGAAATTCGCTTAGAGCAGATTGAGGCTGAAGCTCAAATTACGGTCAGCGACACAGGTAAAGGGATTCTCCCCCAATTTCTGCCCCATGTCTTTGAATACTTTCGCCAAGCTGATAGCGCCACGACTCGACAATTTGGTGGATTAGGATTGGGCTTAGCGATCGTCCGTCAAATCGTTGAATTACATGGCGGCACTGTTCGTGCAGACAGCCCTGGGGAAGGGCAGGGAGCCACTTTTACGGTGAAATTCCCGTTGATGTCGCAGCACTCAGCCATTCCTCAAATCGTTCGCGAGTCCAAATCTCTCTCAGGCTTGCAAGGTATCAAAGTGTTAGTGGTAGATGACACGACAGATATGCGCGAGTATGTCGCCTTTGTCTTAGAACAGGAAGGGGCAGAGGTTGTGGCGGTCGGTTCAGCAGCGGAAGCTCTTGCCACGTTAGCTCAGTTTCAGCCAGCGGTGCTGGTGAGTGACATTGGGATGCCCGAAATGGATGGGTATATGCTGTTGCGGCAAGTGAGACGGTTGCCCGCAGAGCAAGGTGGTGAGATTCCGGCGATCGCTCTCACGGCGTATGTGGGGGAACTAAATCAACAACAAGCGATCGCTGCCGGATTCCAGCGGCACCTTTCTAAGCCGATCGAGTCAGCCGCGTTAATTGCAGCGATCGTCGATCTCATCAAGAATGCAAATTAAGACTGCTTGCTTAGTGGTTCAATACTGCCCCTTCTGGGCTTTTTGGTGAGGGATTAGGAGTGAAGTTTCAAATGTATTTCACTCAAGCGACTGCTATCGCAATCCTATTTAAGTTGTGAGCCAGTCCTTCCGATCCCCGACTTCTATCTCGAAGTCGGGGATCTCAGCTTTAGGAATTATTTAGGAGTGCTATATATATTTTCTTTTTTCTGGACAAGGGTAGCAGCGGATTGTGGATATTAGAGGTCGGTAAAGTTTGTTGCGACAGGTTTTCTAGGAACGTGGGCGTGTCAAGTGCCGGTTTAAAGACGAGGGGGAAAATCAAAATTTTCTTCTATTTTTGTTTTATTTAGGCGATGATTCGCACTCTTTAAAGCTTCCTTTGTCGGGGGGTGAGTGCAGGTGTCTTAGAAACCTCTTGCCAAGAGCTTAATCTGGTTTACCCAGGTTAAACACCTGCTAAAAATTTTTGCCCCCCGGAGTCCGGATACCGTACCAGGAGATGATCCCCAGGATAGATGAACAAAACCTATGTTCAGTTCTATCTTTATTTATCAGAGCGGTCAACACGCTTAATATTCGGTCTTAGGGCATTAGCATCTCGCAACCAAAAAGTTTCATTAACCACATCTTTTTTTAAGGTTCGGGAAGCTCAAAGTTAATTTATTTTTTCAGATTGTGTTCGCCTATACATTCGCTTGAGTGACCAAGGCTTCAGGGGTGTACTTTTTGTGAATAAGGAGTTTAATAAAATGCGAATGAATACTTGCCATTGTTGCGGCAGTCCTCTTCTACGTCATGCGCGGCAAAATGGGGTTTATTGGTTTTGTACTTCATGCCGACAAGAAATGCTGCCTGTAGCCCTGGATCAAACACTTCCACTTCATCAAGCGGTTCAGGGAGCGCGATCGCTTTCTCTGAAACTGGTAAAACCATAAAACAGTTCCCTTCCCTTATTTGGGAAGGAAAAAATACCTAACTGTTAGATAAAGAAAAACTGAAAAGTCCGTTTTCAGCCTGGTGCTACTGTTCCCAAGCTGAACCTGGAAACCAATTCGCCGTCATGTCAGGCGTCAAAATTCATCTGCCCTGATAAAATCAGCTTGGACTCGGTTAGGGGCAGTGTTTCATGCTGGCAGCGGTACTTTACGGACAAACGGATCTACGCCTAGAACAGGTCGCTGACCCTACACCCTCTGCTGGTGAGGTGGTGATTCAAGTGGCTGCGGCAACGACTTGCGGCACCGATCTAAAGGTTTGGCGGCGCGGCGGTCATGCAAAGATGCTGAAGCCTCCTACCTTGTTTGGTCATGAAGCAGCGGGGCGGATTGTGGCGGTAGGAAGCGGAGTCCAAGGTTGGCAAGTGGGCGATCGCGTGGTTGCTAATAATTCTGCTCCTTGCATGAATTGTTTCTTTTGTCAACGTCAAGAATATTCTCTTTGCCCTAACTTGACGTGGAATAACGGCACGTTCGCACAGTATTTAAAAATTCCCGCCCCGATTGTGCAACACAACCTGTTGCCCATCCCAGATGACTTGCCCGATGCCTTGGCATCGATGACTGAACCATTAGCCTGCGTGCTGCATGGGGTAGCACGTTCTAATGTAAAGTCGGGCGATCGCGTTGTGGTGTTGGGAGATGGGGCAATTGGGCTGATGTTTGTGGCGGTACTGGCGCATCAATCGGCGTCGGTGTTGCTCTTTGGGGGAAATGACCAACGGCTGGAAATTGGGAAAAAGCTAGGCGCTGTGGAAACGTTTAATTATCATCATCTGACAGATATACCGAGTGCGGTAAAAGAGCGAACCGACGGCTGGGGTGCAGATGTGGTGATAGAAGCGACGGGTGTACCCGCAGTTTGGGAGAGTGCGATCGCGTGTGCCCGTCCGGGTGCTACCGTCAATCTATTCGGGGGATGTCCGCGCGATACCACCATCACCGTCAATACCGAACAACTCCACTACAGCGAACTCACTCTAAAAGGCGTTTTTCACAACACCCCAAAATATGTACGAGATGCTTTATCTCTATTGGCGAGTCGCGCCATCCCCTTGGAATTGCTCATCAGCGAACATCAGCCTTTAAAGCATTTAGAGCAAGTGTTCCAAGATATGAAGAATCGTAAGGTAATTAAGGTTGCTATCGACCCCAGCATGGCATCTTAAGAATAGGGATAGCTAAGAACAGGGTGCTGATTGGTGAAGTGTGTTTGCAGGTTTAAGGTTTAAATGAAAAGCGTTAAATTTTGGTCAGTTCTGTCACTGGGAATTTTACTAGCATTAGGAGCCACTAAAAGTGCTGACGCCCTACCCGGACAGAAAACAGAAGAAGTGATTGCCTGGATTAATTCTAATCCCACCCTTCGACCTTCTACAGGCGATGGTCTATTAGTGCAAAAGACCAATACAGCCGCCCAGCGATTTACTTTTCTCGCAACTGTCCTTCCTCCCGGTAGAGTCACTTTTCTTAAAGATCGAGGCACGATTCGCAGCGAACGCTTTTCTTTTTTTGACATGGTTAATGGCGTAACGCCACAACGTCTAAAAGAATCGCTGCGGGTAATTTATGGCCCAGATATCTATCAAGACTACGACCGTTCCCGAATTGTCTACGAATATCCCACACCACAAACTGTAGACTTAGCTCGTCGGCAGCGGCTTCCGCTTTTGGCGGCACAACAGGGTGAACTGCGCTTAGGAGATCGATTTGGCTACTGGATGGAAATTGCCCAAACCAAGGAAGGGAAGGCGTATAACGGTCAAATGGTCATTTTCTTGAGAGAGGATTTAGACAAGTTAGAGACGGAACTGCGCGATCGCTAAATTAGAGGAATGGCAAATTGCTAATGATTAACTAGATTCAAAAATTAGCGATTTGTCATCTTAATTTAGTTGCACCGGACTTAAAAAAAAGAGACACGATTAATCGTGTCTCTCCTGCATCATGAGTGCAATCTGTAGCGGCATTAGTCGTTTACAAAGACTACTTATTTTTACCCTTATCTTTGTTCTTGCCTTTTCCTGTGCCATCAAATTGTGTAGTGCCAGTGTTTTCAGGAGTCGATACCTGTTGGCTCGGTGTCTCTATCGCCTGGGGGCTTGGCGTTGCTGGTGATGGCGCAGTGGATGCGGCTGGTGATGGCTTTGGAACTTCTGCTGGCTTTAGCGCTACAACCAAGCCGGTTACAGCAGTGAGAATGGCAGCAGTTGCGGTCATAATGCCCGGAACGGTATGAAACCATCCCTGTGATTTTGGTTCTTCAGACATCGGTGAACTTCTAGAATTTCCTGTTAATTTAATACGGCTAATTACTCGGGTTTCCGAATAAACGGTGCGAGTATAACAAATGCGATCGCGTCCAGCAAACGGGAAATATACCAGATTTCACGCTATCTATCGCTTTCCTCTCCCGCCTGCAAATCCGGGAGATGCACGCCAAAACTTGATTTTGTTTTCTGGTTCTTCGCGGCTACTGCCAACAGTGGGGGTGAAACTCTCTCCGAGGGTCGCTAGAGTAGATGGTATCCCAACACAGCTAAATCAGGATAAAGCGACAAGGCTAGGAATCGCTAACCAACGAGAAGACCTGATATTTTTGGGTTCTGATAGAAGGTGTATTCATGAGCAGCAAACAAGACTACACTGCACAAATGCTTGACGGATGGATTTACCAAATCGTACCGGGACGCTACGGGCATCATCTGGAGATTTGGAACCCGCAAGGCAATCCATATCGCAGCTTAAAGGCTTTTGTGCAATACGAGGAAGCTGTAGCATTTGTCGAATCTCTAATTGCTTTGAGTAATCACGAAAGCCATTGGGTTCCTAACAACGAGGACAGCGTTCGCTTTGACGGGATGATGCAACAGCTAGTTTGCGTCGAATGCGACGACTTTATCTATCAAGAGTGGCATGTTAAATCCTATGAAGATTCTGACAACAACTGGAATCTTTATGCCATTAATCCAGTCATTGGGAAAACCGAGATTTTACTGAAGCGACAAGCAGAGTTACAGGAAGCGATCGCTCTGGTTAAGGCTAAGATTGATGCAATTGAGCCAGGTGGCGTGCCAGCAAGCGATCGCGCTAACGCCTTGCTTCGCTAACGTGTACTCCTTTTAGGTCAAACTTAGCCTGAGCGATTTATCGCATTGATTCCCTCAAGATAGATGTGTTTGAGAGGGAGCGATCGCGCTTTTATTCGCATCTTTCTTTAAAAAATCATCAGCTCCACCCAACACGAGTAATTAGTAGCAACCGGATGCTAGAAGCCTAAAGCCAAGAGAACACCGCTACACCAAGCCAAAACCAGAGCTATTTCGCTTGTTTCGTTTATTGCGTTCGTTTCAAAATATTGTTCGCGCACTTCTATCACTCTAGTAAAATAATAGCAGAGTGATAGAAGAAAGTTAATCAGAAATCAAAATACTTTCTAAGCCCATTTCTGGTTTTGGATATTGTGGATTCATTGCTTCAAGGGTGTCAGCAATTGTACGAGCAATAACTAAATTGCGGTACCACTTATTGTTAGCAGGCACCACATACCAAGGGGCATACTCAGTCGAGCAATTAATAATTGCATCCTCAAATGCCTTCTGGTATTCATCCCAAAACAGACGCTCCTTCAAGTCGTTGCTAGAAAATTTCCAATGCTTATCTGGATCTTCTAAACGACTTTGTAACCGTCGTTTTTGCTCGTCTTTAGAAATGTGCAGAAAAAACTTGATTACCGCAATGTTATTAAGCGTGAGCATATGCTCAAACTCATTAATAATGTGATAGCGCTCCCGCCATACATTCTCTGGTACCAGTTGTTTCACCCGGACGATTAATACGTCTTCGTAATGCGAGCGATTGAAGATAGTAATCATCCCTCGTAACGGCGTCCGCTGGTGATAACGCCAGAGAAAATCATGACCTGCTTCTTCTTCACTAGGTTTTTTGAATGACCAAACCTGGCAACCTTGCGGATTTACACCACCAAATACGTGTTTAATGGTGCCATCTTTGCCTCCTGTATCCATCGCTTGCAGGACAATCAGTAGACTGCGCTGATGTTCGGCATATAGACGTTCTTGTAAATTTTGAAGGCGTTGGCGCTGATGTTGCAGTTCCTGCTCAATATCTTTCTTATTTTTATAGTCTTCCGAAGCATTCGGATCGACAGATGCTAAGACAAACTGCTCTCCAGGATGAACCCGATAGTGGGGATAATTGGGTTTTGGGGGTGGAGAGTCAACGACAATTTTTTCGGGTGCCATTTCAAAAGCAACTTTGGCTGTTGCTTTTGCAGCCGCTTGTTGAGTCTTATGTTCTTCTCCTGTAGACGCATCGGTAGTTGTCGAACTATTGTTTGGTAGATTGCTTGATTGGCTCATGGTATCTCCTTATTAAAAAGCTTTCACAGCAGCACATTTAATCTTCAGGAAATGGACTTGACAACGTCTGGTAAATTGTGAATTTTGAAATTTCCAGGAAAACTTTTTGCCTATTTGGTTTGTTTGGTTATTTACCAGACGGGTAAGGCTTCCAGAAGGGATATCAGGCTGCTATTTCCGTTTTCATCTCTAGAGATTCTTTAAGATTAGATAAGCACTGTAAATAACGTGAGTTCGGGATAAGGAGGGGTGGAACAGATACAGTTGAAAGTGCTTAATTCTCAACATATCTGACCACCCATGCTTAGTCTAGAATCGTTGTTCTGCCATGTCGATGACTTCTGTCAGGAATTTGAACCGAGGTGGAGGCAAACCTTGCTCAAAGACAAAGTGCAGCAGCGATGCCGCTCCCGCAGCCTGTGCTTAAGCGAAATCATGACGATTTTGATTGCGTTCCATCAGTCGGCTTACCGCAATTTCAAATGGTTTTACACCCAGTTGGTCTGCCGTTATTGGGGACAAGCCTTCCCGGGCTTGGTCAGCTACAACCGCTTTGTCGAATGGATGCCATCGGTGTTCATCCCGTTGTGTGCCTACTTGCGCCATTGCTTTGGACGCTGTACCGGCATCAGTTTTATCGACTCCACCAGTCTCAAGGTGTGCCACAATCGCCGCATTGCCTCCCACAAAGTGTTCCAGCCCTTAGCCGCTCGGGGCAAAACCTCGGTAGATTGGTTCTTCGGCTTCAAGCTACACCTAGTCGTTAATGAGCAGGGGGAGTTGCTCAATGTAGTCCTAACCCCTGGCAACACCGACGATCGTAGTCCCGTCCCTCAACTCCTCCAACGCCTCTTCGGCAAGGTGTTTGGCGATCGAGGGTATGTCTCACAAAAATTGATGCTGCACTTGTGGCAGTCCTTTGGTATTCAACTGATCGCTAAGCTCAAACGCAACATGAAGAACCGTCTGATGCGTGCAACCGACAAGTTACTGCTGCGTCGAAGAGCTATTATCGAATCCATCATTGACCAACTGAAGAACATTTCTCAGATTGAACATTCCCGTCACCGTTCCCCGGTCAATGCTTTCGTCAATGTGATTTGTGGGTTGATTGCCTATTGCCACCAGCCGAAGAAGCCCTCCCTGCTGATTAATGAGGCTTTGCCTGCTTCTGCTTAACCCGAACTCACGTTAAATACATTCAAAAATGATGTAAAGTTCCGCAAGAAAACGATTTCTTCCATCAATTTGAATTGATGGTGTAACTGGGAAATGTTTTGTTTGTTACATTATCAGTGTTGAACTTTTACCGGGTGTCTACATCAGTCTGACGGTGTAAAGGTTGAGTTTTCCTCAGCATCACCTTAATGTCCGTCGTACTGAGGCACTAATCATATCTACGATAAAAGTGAGGGCGAGAAACACGATTAGAGTGGTTAGGAGACCTTTGTAGTCAAAGCTACTCAGTTGTTCCGCGAGCAAGCGACCTAATCCACCCGCACCCACTAATCCGACGATGACGGTGGCGCGGATGCAGACTTCCCAACGGTAGAGGATATAAGCGATAAAGCGGGGCAAAGTGCGGGGTAAGACGCCGTAGAGGAAGACTTGAGAACCACTCGCGCCCAATGCTTTAAGCGATCGCAAGGGACGTTCATCTAGATTTTCCGTTACTTCCGCCATCAGACGCCCTAGGATACCTAAGTTGTGTAAACCGAGAGCGATCGCTCCCGGTAAGATACCTGGAAACAATACAAATAGAAAGATTAACGCCCAAATAGGTTCGGGGACGGCACGGGCAAACAGTAGTAGGAAGCGGGTAAAAATCAGTACAGCAGTTGCTCGTAGATCCCCCCTAGCCCCCCTTAAAAAGGCGGGTATTAGAGTCGCTGTCCCCTTTGATGAGGGGAGTTTGCTGGATCTTCTGCCAGTATCTAAAATCCCTCCTGGCAACAGGAAATTATTTGCGGCTGGAAAAGATAATAAAATGCCGCCTAATCCAGCCCCAGCCATTGCCAGGATTGACATAGCAAGGGTTTGAGCCGAAAGGGTAAAAAGTTGACTCACCTGACTCCCATCCGGTGGGAAGATATCCTGAAACACTCCTGCCAATAGCTGTACGGTTCGCGGTGCCCAAAGCTTTGAGAAATCAGCTTGGACGTACCAGAAGGAGAAAATGACTAAAACAATGCCGCCGAGAAAGGACACCTGCACGACTGGATCTTTTTGATAAAACCGCTGTTTGCGCCCTTGGAGATTTAGGACGTTCAAATCCAGGCGACTCGGCGCACCTAAACGGTGGCGTAGCAAAGCACTCCAAAAATCCGTAGCACCATTTAATACAATTAGGGCGATCAAAAACGTCCACATCTGCTCATAGCGCAGAGATTGGAGGCTGAGGAGAATTTGATACCCCAGTCCACCTGCACCGATAATTCCTAATACGGCGGCGGAACGAATCGAACACTCAAACCGATAGAAAGCGTAGGATAGCAGATTTAGAAAGGCTTGGGGAATCAAGCTATAAGCAAAGGCATTCAGAGGAGGAACGCCGCTATTGAGCAGTGCCATGAGTGGCTGGCGGGGGGTTTCGTCTAGAATCTCGGAGAAGACTTTGGCAGTAATCGCACCAAAAGGAATTGCGATCGCTAACACGGCTACTAGCGGATCGAGTCCAAAAATATTGACAAAAAATAATCCCCAAATTAACTCGTGAATTGCTCTGGGGATTGCCAAAATTCCTCGTATTACTACCCAAGGAGACTGAATTTTGAGTTGTAGAGACGCAAGCGATCGCGTCTGAGTTTTGAGTTTTGAATTTGAAACAGATTGCCACCAGATATCAGAAGAAAAAACACCCCCCACCAAACCAATCAGCACGCTGAAGAAAGTGCCACACACGGCGTAAGCGAGGGTTTTCAGGGTGGAATCTAGAGTGAGGTGGAGAAATTCCGGGCTGAGATCGGGTGAAAATGCAGCTACGAGAAAGCGCCAGACAAGGTTCCAGCCACCTGAGTTGATTAAATTGCCTTGGAATACGCCTGCTACGTGCAACGACCAAATGAGGGACGCGACAAACAGCAATCCCCATACAGTACGCCAGTTAAGCGGGGAGGGGCGCTGAGGGAGAGTAGTTGGATGGCGATCGCTTGTTTGTGGCACGCTTCAGATATCGAACCGCTAGAGATGAAAAAAACGCAGAGGAATTTGAATAGAAATATTTAGGATTAGTCCTTGGTTTGGTAGAGAGTTTCAATCATTGCATCGGATAAGTCTTCAGCGGGAATATCAAACAAAATACGCCCATGTCGCAGACCAATAATTCGCTGATAATGACTGCGAGCAAATTCAATCGCGTGGACACTGGTGACTAAAGTTTTCCCGGTTTCTATACTCAACTGGCGCAATAAATCCATAATCTCGCGGCTGCGTTCGGGGTCGAGGCTGGAAATGGGTTCGTCGGCAAGGATGGCGGTGGGATTTTGCACGAGGACGCGAGCGATCGCTACCCGTTGCTGTTGACCACCAGAAAGGCTATCGGTACGTTCGTAAAGTTTTTCTGGAATCCCCACCTGTGCCAAAGCTTGATGAGCAGTTTCGACTTCTAAAGGATAAATCAGCGAAACTGCTGCTTTGAAAAACGACCAGCGCCCTAGATGTCCTGCATTGACATTGTGAATCACCTGCAAATTATCAACTAAGTGGAATTGTTGGTAAATCGTACCCATCTGACGCTGGACTTGACGCAGCAACTTGGGACGCAGATGGGCGAGGTTGCGACCGAGTACCCAAACTTCTCCTTGAGTGGGTAGCAGTGTACCGTTGAGTAAATTAATTAGCGTACTTTTTCCCGCGCCGCTAGAACCAACCAGCGCCACGCGATCACCTGCCGAAATCTGTAAGTTAATCTCAGCGAGAGATTCAAAACGTCCAAATTGCTTAGAAACGTTTTTCAGTTCAAATATTGGCGCAGATGAGTTCACTTCTCTGCTTAGTTTGCTATCCATTTAGTCATGAGAGAGCGATCGCGATCTTTAGAACCAACCTTCTGATACAAATTTTGTGCTGCTGTCTTTTTCCGCTCGACTTCTAAATAAAGTGCTTGAATTTCTGGAGAAGGGCAAACACTTTCTATAAACTGAATTACGCTCATGCCTACCCCTTGCCCCCGATAACTCTCTCGGATGTAAAGTTCATCAATAAATGCATCACGTCCTCGAAATTCCAAACTGTAGCCAAAGGTCAGGACGATGTAGCCAATCGCTTTGTTGCCATGCTAGATCGGCCACACTCGTCCTAGAGAATCATCCTGCAAAATCTTTGCTAACCCCTTGCAAACAAGGGATTTATCAAATTTTAGGTGTTCAAATTTGTAGAATTCCCAGATAAACTCCACTAGAGTTTCACTAGCGGAGTTTTCTGCAATTTTAAAGTTAGCTTCGGTCATTTACATCACTTTATTTTGCCAATTTCCCGACCAATTTCCTCAATTTGAGCATAATTGGAGTTTTGGGTAGGAATAAATTTAGTTGCTTGTAAAAGGTCAAGAATTTCTTTTTGCTCTGGTACCTTGGGGTCTAGTTTTAAAAAGGCGTTTTGCACTTTTTCAACAAAATCTTCACCGTAGTACTCTTTGACATCGGGATGAATGACCCAGTGATAGTCGTAGTAAGCGGGTGTCTCCCAAAGGACTTCTACTTTGTTCAAGTCTACTTCTTTGGCATCGACTCGCTTTTTCCAGACGCTTTCATTCACAGCACCGACATCGTAGGTGCCTGCTTCCACCAATTTAATCGTCTTATCGTGATCGCCAGAAAAACCAGCTTGACCTTTCAAATCTTCAAGCTTAAGTCCAGCTTGTTGCAAGAAATATTGAGGCATTAAACGCCCGGATGTTGAAGATTCGCTGCCAAAAGTGAAGCTATGTTTTTTTAGTTGTTGTAAACCAGAAATATCTTTAAATGGCTTCAGCCCAGCCTTTTTGTTGGCGATGAAGAGACTGTGAAATTGGGCGTCTACGTCGCGTTGCGCGATCGCTTCTGCACCGGGCACCTGCAACCGTGCCTGCACCCCCGTCAATCCCCCAAACCAAACCAAATCCAAATCCCCTACTTTGAACACAGTAACCGCCGCCGTATAGTCAGTAACCGGCTTATACTCAACTGGCACACCCAGTTCCTTTTCCAGATAAGCAGCTAGCTTCTCATACTGACGCTGTAACTTTTGCGGATCTTGATCGGGAATGGCACCGATTGTCAGAGGTTTTGCCTCAGTTCCACCGTTCGTCGCTGAAGTCCCGGAGGGGTTGGGCGAACATGCTGCTAGCGGTAGCAACAACAACAAACCGGACAACAATATTTTTTTCATCCCTGACTTGGCTCTCCTCATTTTGACTGGCATACAAACCTACGCTAGAAGCGACCCATGCTGGAAATGGGGTGTAGCGAGGGTGCCAGAAGTCAGTGTAAGCGAACGGCTACCCTTATGCCAAAATTAACCCTAGTGTCGAGGCAGCTTTAGCAATGGTTTGGCATCCTGGACAAAAGTTGCAGGGCGGACGATACATTATTGAAAAGCAGTTGGGTAAAGGTGGCTTTGGGATCGCCTATCTTGCTGAGAATAAATGCAATCAAAAGAAGGGCAAGCGATCGCATTCTCTATTCGCGCCTGTCTTCAAACCAATCTTGCCCACCCGGTAACTGAGTTAAATACTCATCAATCATGTCAAGTAAAATACTTGCTGAATGAGCATACGGCAAAGCAAGTAATTGTTGAGCTGTCAGGATTATCTGAGTTCTATCCACCTTTTCTTCATCTAATCCAGCCCACCTAAAATCGTCAAAGTTTCTTTATCGCGTCCCTCAATGATGCTATTTCGTAAATCCATGAGTTCCTGAGTCATAACAATTGCCTTCATCTAGGCGTTTCTACGCTGAATATAGCACTCAAAAACAAGAGCGATCGCTCTTCTCTCACCTTTGTTTCCTTCCGTTATGGAGCCTTCTGGAATAGGTCAAATACTTAACAAAACTGGCACCAAGGGTATGGCAAAATTAGCCTAAGTGTCAGGGAAAGTGTGAGGAATGGTTTGGGCCGCTGGGCAGATGTTGCATGGTGGAAGATACATCGTTGAAAGGGTGCTAGGAGAAGGAGGCTATGGCATCACTTTTCTAGCTAGGGACAAAAAAGGGAATTTTGTCGTCATCAAGACGCTGAATGAACGGGTACTGACTAAACGCGAATTTACAGCGTACCGAGACAAATTTAATCGAGATTTCCAGAAAGAAGCGCTGCGACTCGCTGTGTGCCGACACCCTAATATTGTGCAGATTGACAATGCCTTCTCTGAAGGACAGTTACCTTGCATGGCGATGGAGTATGTTGAGGGAGAAAACTTAGAGCAGCGCGTACTTAATCTGGGTGTTTTGTCGGAAACCGAAGCATTACACTACATCCGCCAGATTGGTGACGCACTAACTTTCATCCACGACAGGGGCTTTTTGCATCGGGATGTGAAGCCATCTAATATCATGGTGCGTGCCGAAAAATTCCAGGCGGTACTGATTGATTTTGGCATTGCTAGGGAATTTATCCCCGATATAACGCAGACTCATACGCAAACCTTTACTCCAGGCTTTGCTCCAATTGAACAGTATGCTCAGCAAGCAAGACGGGGCGAGTATACGGATGTTTATGCACTCGCGGCGACGCTCTACTATTTGCTGACTGGAGAAGTCCCGCTACCTGCGCCTGCGAGAGCTGCGGGGATTCGGTTAAATTCACCGCAACGCCTCAATTCCAGTATTAGTAATTTAGCCAATCAGGCGATTCTTAAAGGGATGGAATTTCAAGCGGAGGAACGCCCTCAGTCGGTGCAGGAGTGGCTAGAATTGCTTAATCTTAATAAGATTTCTACTTACAGTTTTAAGCAGCCACTATCTAGCAATATCCCGGTTTCAAAAACTTATAATGCTAGTTCAATCGCTACAAATCGGAATTTTTTAACAAATCGGCAAAGTTCAGCGTCAAAGATAGATTACCGGCAACTACAGACTTTTTTAGCGTTAGGAAAGTGGCAAGAAGCGGATGAAGAAACCACGACGGTTATGCTGAAAATTTCTGGTCGAGAAACAGAAGGTTGGCTGAGAGTGGAAGATATCAAAAATTTTCCAATGTCAGACCTTCGGATCATTAACCAACTTTGGATAAAACACAGCAAAGGACGCTTTGGTTTTAGCGTCCAAAAATATATCTGGGAAAGGATCGGAGGGACGAGAAGCGCAAATTATGAGATTTTGTGTATTTTAGGCGATCGCGTCGGATGGCGGATTGATGGCGCTTGGGTTCCTTATGAAGAATTTATCTTTGATTGCGATCGCGCTCCCGCAGGTCATCTTCCTAGCGGATATGTTTTTTGTGAAGTTGGTTGGTGGGTCGGGTTATTGAACCTCTTCTATCGCCTTGAGTAGATGATTATAAAAAATTAATATTTTTATGAAGTCTTATTGATTATTTTATGAAGTTAAGGGCTGTGTGAATATAATAAATGCTGCCTACGCTAAGTCGCTCTATTAACCAGCAAAAATGCCGGATATTATTTTAATAAAATAAACTTAAACTTAAGATTTTTTCTACATTCAAACAAAATTTTAGCAGAGCAAAATTTTATGTATCCCATTACTACGAAAACTCAACTTGAAAATTTACGTCCAGGCGATCGCATAAAATATTATGGCGTTCAGTGGCAGATTAAAGAATACAGCACTTATGACGATTCCTATGGATATGAAACAACGGAGTGGTTGCTAAAATCTCAGGCAGGAAAAGAATACTACTTGCTACGAGAAATTGATCCGCAAAATCCTGAATCCTTAGTCAATTGGTATCTTGCCGAAGAAATTTCAGACCCTAAGATATTTGAACCAGAATCACTGAATAATTTGGCTATTCGTTTTTGGCACGATATGCAAGGAGGAAAAATGCCTTACCCAGAATTACAAGCCTTGGGTAAACGCTATTACTTTGAATCATCAACCAAGGGTAATTATGAAGGAGATGAAGAGGAGACATCTCGAATTACGTGGGATTATTGGGACAAGGATCATCAATGGAATTTAGCAATTGAAGCTTGGCCTGATGGCAAACGACATATTTACTCTACCAAAATAGTAAAACCAGAAGATTTTTCTCACATTGAACGAGGAGCGAAGAAGAGTTTTTTGGAAAGCGTGATTTTCCAAGCATTAGTAGCCAGTTTCATGATGGCTTGCGGAATATTGTTGATGGTATTCGGATAGTAAAAAAATGCCTACATCTTTATTTATTGAACAACATAACAACGGATTGGCTTTTTATATCAATGGTGATTTGCAGTTTGATACCGCTGATGAAGCCATTTATCACGAGTATTTAGTGATTCCATCGGTAGCGCTGGCAGTCAAACGATTTCCTCACACAGAGTTGCAAGTCTTGATTTGTGGCGGCGGAGATGGATTAGCTGCACGGGATGTGTTGCGATTTCCTGAAGTTAGTCACGTTGATTTAGTGGATTACAACCCAGAAGTTTTAGAACTAGGGAAAAGGGTATTTAAGGATTTTAACGAGGGAAGCTTAGAAAGCGATCGCTTAACAATTTACACGCAAGAAGCTTTTGAGTTTTTATCGACACTCAAGGAAAAATCTTATCACGTTATTATTTGCGATTTCACTTATCCTAGTTGTACAGAAGATACGGCGATATACAGCCAAGAATGGTTTAAAACGATTAGCCGGGTTCTTTATCCAGGTGGGATTATTAGCACGAATGGTGTTTCTCCAGAAAATCGGACAACAGGTTTTTGGTGTTTATATCAAACCTTGTTAGCTGCTGGATTGATGGCAAAGCCTTTACAATTAACAATCCCATCCTTTCAAAGGCATGATTATGGCAATTGGGGGTTCTTCTTAGCGTCTCCAGTTGCAATTCAGCGTTCTGAAATAGAAGGAATTACCCTACCTGAAAATTTACAGGCGATCGCGCTTAAAAATCTGCTAAAAGTGTTTGAGTTTGAGAATGCGATCGCGCATAGCCGCCACAGCGTCAATATTCACACCCTGGATTGCCCGCAGCTATTTTACTACTTACTAAATCCTCATATTCAATCGCCTCAAATTAGCGAAGCAATTGATGAAAAAACCATTAATTTTTTAGACATTGAAGAAGCTGGAACTGGAGTGATAGGGTTGCGGGATCTCTTTCAGCTAGAATCAACCGCCCAAAGGTGGTTAGAAGAAGTTCAGGGTAATGAGATAGATACTAGCAAACTATTGCCGGTACAACATCCTTATCACAACCCAAAGATGACAGCAGAATGGTTAGCCCACCTTCAAAAATTACTATCAGAAATCGACTTATCACGTTTATTGGGAAGTATTTTAGAACGTGCTCAAGAACTGCCGCCTCAGATTGCCGCTGAACTAAAACAATTGTCTGATAAAATCCGCACTGGACAGCAAATTTTAACGCTATCACCACGAGCAGCAGAATTTATTATGATGCTCTCAGTAACTTTATTAATGGCCAATTTAGCATCTCCAGATGCTGTATTTGCCAAGGGATACTATTCAGGAAGTAGCCATTCTACTGGCTCTAGCGGCTATTCGGGAGGAAATACTTATTATAGCGAAGGAGACTGGAGTTGGTTCAATAGAACTATAGGATTTGTTTTGACGGCGGCTGGTGGTATTTGGTTGATAAACTTATTAACAAATCGCTCGAATAATGACTGACATTTTAGATGTAAATAATGGGCACAAAATTCAATTGGAAGAATTATCTTTAACCCTTAGACTACTAAATTCAGAAGAACGCCATCATTGGGACTTGCTTGTGCAAACTGCTCCCGCAGGATGCTTTATGCAGTCTTGGACTTGGGCAGACTTCAAAGAATTGGAAGGATATAAAACCTTCCGTTATGGTTTATTTTACAAGCAAGAATTAGTGGGAGGATGCATTTTTTATTTTTATCCCCATCCTAATAAAGCCAATTTATTAGTTGCTCCCGGTGCCCCTCTGCTACCTGAAAAATTGGAAAAAGAAGGAATGCAGATATTGCTGGAAGAAGCGGCATCTTTAGCTAAAAAAATAGGAGCGGTTGCCCTACGAATTGAACCTTTATGGCAGCAAAAACTAGATTTGCTTTCCGGGTTTATGCGTGCACCTGCTGATTTATTGCCCTCGGAAACTCTGTTAATTGATTTACAGTTAACAGAAACTAAAATGTTAGCAACTATGAAGCCAAAAGGACGATATAATTTGCGTTTGAGTTGGCGTCATGGTGTAGAAACTGAATTTAGAACAGACTCACAGGCAATTCCTGTGTTTTACGATATTTTTTGGGAAACGGTAAAACGCCAGCAGTTTTTTGGTGAACCCTACAAATTTTTCATTAATCTTTGCCAAACCTTATTTAAGGCAAATATGGCAGAGCTAGGTTTCGCAATCTGGCAAGGAAAAATATTAGCAGCTATCTTAGTTGTTTATTGGGGCGATCGCGCAACTTATCTCTACGGCGGACGTAGTTTTGAACATCCGGAAGTCATGGCAACTTACAGTTTACACTGGGCTGCAATGCAACGGGCAAAATCACGCGGTTGCACTTTCTATGATTTCTATGGTTTTACTCACGATCCTAATCATAGCTATGCAAAGTTTTCTCGGTTTAAAAGTCAGTTTGGTGGCGTATCAGTAAAAACTATCGGTGCTCATGATTACTTTTTTTATGACCAACTAGCAGATACAATGATTGGCTTATTACAACACTTAAAAATATCGAATTAATTGAATATCAAAGAAATATTGAGAAGGAGTTAAGTAGTGGAACAAGTTAGTCAACTAGGATTTATTCTTCTAGAGCTAGTCGTAGGCTTTGGGTTGTTCTGGCTGGGACAACTCGCTTACCAAAAACTATTTCGTCGCATGGAATTAAACTTGGAACTATTTGTTAAAGATAATCCAGCCGTAGCGATCGCTCTCGTCGGATATTACCTCGGTATCGTCATTGCGCTGGGTGGTGTTTTAGGACAACCTTCAGGCAATTGGCAGGACAAATTACTCAATTTGGCAAGCTATGGCGCAACAGTCATTTTATTCATGTTGGCTGGCGCTTGGGTAGGCGATCGCTTAATTTTGCGTTGCTTTGATTGTAAGCGCGAAATTCTTGAAGAACGGAACACAGGCGCTGCTGCTGTATAATTTGGCAATCACATCGCTAATGGACTCATTCTCAGCGCCGCACTCGGCGGGGAAAGTGGCACTTGGCTGGTAGGGTTTATCTGCTGGATCGTTGGCTTAGGCGTACTCGTTTTGGTGAGCGTTCTCTATCCTCGTGTCACTCAATACAATGTATTTGGAGAGATCGAAAGGCGCAATAATCCTGCTGCTGGTGTGGCGTTAGCGGGCTTACTTATTGCCACAGGTAATATCGTGCGCGTAGCATTTGCCGCCGAGTTTCAAAATTGGGTAATTAGTTTTACTCAATATGGTTTAACACTCCTATTTTGCTTAGCCTCACTGATTGTAATTCGCTGGGTAGCAGATTTAATTTTAGTGCCAGGAGTAAAAATATCAGACGAAATTGCACGTCAACAAATCCCGAACTTGGGTGCTGGACTAATTGAAGCTTTTGCTTATATTGCGGCTTCATTTTTAATCGCTTGGGCTGTTTAAATTAACCAGTAACGCAGAAATATTTCCACTGCTCATTATTGGAATTGTCGCCAATCTCCAAAGTAAGTAATTCAGCAAGAGTTTTTGCTTTTTCGTAATTATCTTGCTGATAATCACACACATGGATATCAACGGTAACTTTCCCTTCTTCAGGCCAAAAATGCAAGGCGACGTGAGATTCTTCCAGTAAGAGAACTGCTGATACTCCCTGTGGTTGAAAAGTAAAAGAAAGCTGACCAACGGGAGTTAGATGGGCATCTTGAGCCGCACTTTTTAATGAATCTAAGAAATCGGCTTCTGTCCAATCAAAAATAGATGGAGAAGCGATGAGAATCGCTGAAAAATGATGGGATCTAAGCACCGCTTGTCCTTTTAGCCAGCACCTTGAACAAAGTCAAATAAAGCGTGAGCCATCTGCAATTTACTACAGGGTTCAATCTCTACTTTGCGCCCTTGATTGTCAAGAAATACGGCTTGGTTGTTGTCGCTGCCAAAACCAGCATCGGCTTGATCGATGGGATTGGCAACAATGGCATCCAAATTTTTCTTCTGCAACTTCTCCAAGGCTGGCGTAACAATATCCCCAGTCTGGGCGGCAAATCCAATTAACTTTTGATGCGGCTGTTTGAGACTCGCCAATTCTGCCACGATATCGGGTACAGATTCTAAAGGTAATGAAGCAGGAAGCGATCGCTTCGGCAATTTCTGGGTACTATACTCGGCGGGTTTCACATCTGCCACCGCCGCCGACATTACAATCAAATCCGCATCGGGAAAACACTCTAACATCGCCTGCTGCATCTGCTGGGCGCTCATCACACTAATCAATTGCACTTTTTGTAGAGAGGCGATTAATGGTGTCTCCATTGGCCCATGCACCAGCGTCACAGATGCGCCGCGATGCAGTGCAGCTTGTGCTAATGCGAATCCCATTTTGCCAGTCGAAGGATTACCGATGAAACGCACCGGATCGAGATGTTCTCGCGTTCCTCCAGCACTAATTAAAACTCGTTTCCCGGCTAAATCTCGCTTACCGCCAGTGTGCAATAGAGATGTAATTTGCGGCAAAATTTCAGCAGGTTCTGCCATACGTCCAGCACCAACGCGATCGCAAGCTAACAGTCCAGCACCGGGACCAACACCGTGATAGCGTTTATCTGCGAATACCTGTTGCCAATTGCGTTGCACTGCCACCTGTTCCCACATATCCGTATTCATTGCCGGTGCTAACAGCACTGGACAAGTTGAAGCGAGGACGGTATTCGTGAGCAGATTGTCAGCGAAACCATAAGCTAACTTGCCTAAGGTATTCGCAGTGAGAGGAGCAATAACAAAAACCTCTGCCCATTCTCCCAACTCAATATGCAAAGGGCGTCCGCGTGTCGGCTGCCAGAAATTTTCGTCTGTATAAGCAGGATGACGGGACAGCGTTGCTACGGTTAGCGGAGTGATAAATGCTTGAGCCGAATCCGTGAGAATCGCCCGAACTTCCACCCCAGTTTTCGCAAGCGCCGAAATTACCTCACAAACTTTATAGGCGGCGATACCGCCGCCTATCCCTATGAGAACTCGTCTGCCACTTTGCATTTAAGCTTCATCGAAGGGTTGAAAATCCAGTAGGTAGAGGTAGGGTTCAACTAAATCTGGACGTTGAAAAGCGATCGCTCTGAGCAAATGCCAATCATCCAATCCTTCAAAAGGATTGGTGTAATTATCTTGCTCTAGCCGTACAGCCAGATGTTCCACTTCAGTTGCCGTTACAGCAGAAATATCCCGGTTGGAAATGCTAACAGTTGTCATTGACCGCGCCTCCCTCAATCTGCATCTGTGCCATGTATTATACAGATGCAACAAACCATTTTATCTTAACGCCATTACTGGCGATCGCTTAATATAAAAAACGTCAAGTTAGCGGGTCTACTAGCTTTAAACGGGAGATTTCACCGAGTGGGAATGGGGAATGGAAGGGAAGACTCGACACCCACTACCCATTTCACTCTGACGACTGCTATTAGCGGCTAGCGCCGATCAGATATTTGCCTTGACAAACTTCCGCATCACTTCTAAAGCTGCCGGTTGAACCTCATGCCCCATATCAAATTCCTGGTATTGTACCGATATTCCTAGTGCTGTTAAAGCGTCCCGTGCCTTCTGGGCAGCACTCAGCGGCACCACAGAATCTTGTCTCCCATGCAAAATTAATACAGGTGGATAAGTCGCATCAGGTTTTGGAGAGAGAGGATGCAAATAGCCGCTCAACACGACTAAACCCGCTAAAGGTAAATTCAATCCTACATCCAGCGTCATTGCTCCGCCTTGAGAAAATCCACACAAAATTGTGCGTGAAAGAGGGACTCCGGTAGAACTTTCTAAAGATTTGAGCCACTCAGTTAGCATTTGCTGACTTTTGACTAAATCCGCAGACTGCGAACCTCCTGGCTTTCCAAATTCGTACCACATTCGCCCCCCCGATACATAGGGATTTGTAAAAGGGGCATCGGGCACCAAAAACTGATACTCCGGTAAATTCAAAAATGGGGCTAAGGATGCCAACTGTTGGGCATTCCCTCCAAAGCCATGCAATACGACAATCAACCCAGCGGGCTGTTGATTCGTTGCCGATGGAACCGAAATTACTGAGAGAGACAGAAGCTTACTCCTAACAAATGCGACTCACCAATCAGAGATGCTGGCAAAGCTCTCATCTTTTAGGATAATGTGGCGATCGCAATCCAGGCTAATCGATCCCTGCTGCTGTAACTTGCTGAGCAATCGCGTGATTGTCACGCGGGTGGTACCGATGGCACTGGCGATATGTTGATGGGTGAGGCGTGCCCCCAGACGAGTTCCACCCGCTACAGGTTGACCGATTTCTTTTTTTAACAGCAACAACAGTCGCTGCAAGCGATCTTCGACCCGTCGCTGTCCGACAATGGCTAAAAGTGCCTCTGCTTGCCGCATCCGTCGTCCCATTTGCGGCAAAATCATCTGAGCTAGACGTGGGGAAGCTTCAATTTCTGTGACTGAAAACCATCTTAAGTAGACATCACAGAGCGCCGTTGCCTGATAGGCTTGCAGCAAGGTCATCCAAAGACCAAAGAATGTTGCAGTTCCTGCCCAACCCAGCAACACTTCTTCACCATTCGGGCAAAGGGTACTCAGCTGCACCAAACCTCGATCGATCTGCCAAATGCCCTGTGGCACGAGGGGAATTAGGTCTCCCTTGGCATAAAAATGCAAACGACGCCCTTCATTGGGATCGTATTGATCGATTGCTAGAACTGCTTTGGAAGTTGGAGGCATGGCTGTAATTATTTCCAGCTATGAAAATTTGGCGATGGATAGCCACTGCCACTGTAACCCCCTAAGGTAAAGGAGAAGTAATCAAAAGATTACTAAAGGCTTAAAGACGGTGATTTGGGAGTATTTTTTGATTGTGCTGTCGCACCTTTGAAGGGTAAAGGCGATCGCATCTAAATTGTTCCAGATTCACCCTAAAAATAAAGAGACTGGCGATTGATAGCCAGTCTCTGTTTAATATTCCAAAGGAAAAAATCGGTAATCCAAACGCTTAGAATCCATCAGCAATTGGTCAAAAACTCATCACCAATCACTGATTACCCTTAGATTTTGGTGCCGCAATCCGGACAGAAGTTGTTGCTAGCAATGTTTTTCGCACCGCAACCGCTGCAATAGACTAGCTCTGTGGCTTTTTCCAACTTGCGGCGTTCTGGCAAGCCAATCATTTGAGCGTTACTCTTGCCAGGAGCCACCATTGGGTAACAGTTTTCGTCCCGTTTAACTTGGGCTTCCAGCAAAACGGGGCCATTGTGAGCCAACATTTCGGCGATCGCATCTTTCAGTTCCGAGCGATCGCGGATCGACATTCCCTTAATACCGTATGCTTTGGCAAGCATCACAAAATCCGGCATCCCCACTTCCATATTTGAGGACGAGTAACGCTCTCCGTAGAACGCCTCTTGCCACTGACGCACCATTCCCTGCCAGCCATTATTGATAATAACAGTCTTGACATTTATGCCGTATTGTGCCAGTGTGCCCAGTTCCTGTAAATTCATCTGGAAACTGGCATCGCCGCTAATACAAATCACCTGTTCGTTTGGCAGCGCTACCTTAGCACCCATCGCCGCTGGCATCCCGTACCCCATCGTGCCTAAACCGGCACTAGAAATCCACCGACGCGGCCCATTTTTGAGAAATTGCGCCGCCCACATTTGGTGCTGACCTACGTCTGTCGTGTAGTAGGCTTGGGGAGCTTGATTCGCTAGTTCTGAAATCACCTCTTGCGGTGCCAGACTATCGGGGTATTGGGGCACCACGAGGGGATAGTCTTCCCGCCAGCGATTAATGCGTTCCAGCCATGCTTTCGTTTGATTTGGCTCAAAAGCCGCGTTGGTTTCCTGACATCGGCGCAGCAAGTCAATCAACACGTTCCGCACATCGCCGACAATGGGAACTTCCGGAGCGCGATTTTTTCCGACTTCTGCGGGGTCGATGTCAATATGAATGACCTTGGCGTGAGAAGCAAATTCATCCAACTTACCCGCCACTCGGTCATCAAATCTAGCTCCCACCGCAATCAGCAAGTCGCACTCGCTCACTGAAAAGTTAGCGTAGGCGGTGCCGTGCATCCCCAACATTCCCAGTGAGAGGGGATGGTTCTCGTCAAATGCACCAATGCCCATCAACGTCGTTGTTACGGGGATTTGGAAGAGTTCCGCCAGTTCCTGAATTTCTGCATGGGCACCAGATGTAATCGCGCCTCCCCCCACATACAGCAACGGCTGCCGTGCTTGCCGAAGTAAGGTACACGCTGCATTGATCTGACGAGGATTGCCCTTCACTGTAGGACGATATCCCGGCAATCTCACCGTATCCGGCTCCACCGGCACATAGTCAAATTCCGCTAATGCCACGTCTTTGGGCACATCAATCAACACGGGTCCCGGACGTCCCGTACTGGCGATGTGGAACGCTTCTGCCACAATCCGCGCCATGTCTTCGGGATCGCGCACAACATAGGAGTGTTTCACAATCGGCAGCGTAATTCCGAAAATATCGGTTTCCTGAAACGCATCGCTGCCAATCGCGTTAAGAGCCACCTGCCCCGTGACTACCACCATTGGAATCGAGTCCATGTGAGCTGTTGCAATGCCTGTCACTAAGTTCGTTGCCCCAGGGCCAGACGTGGCAAAACAGACACCTACCTTGCCAGTGGCACGAGCATAACCATCCGCCGCGTGAGCCGCGCCTTGCTCGTGTCTTGCCAGAATGTGATGAATCCCGCCATCCGTTTGTGCCCGATACAGTTCATCGTATATCGGCAGAATTGCACCACCCGGATAGCCAAAAATATGCTCAACACCGTGACGCTTCAGACTGTCAATCAGGGCAAAGGCACCTGTTCTGCGGCTGCTCATTTGACGTATTGATTCTTTTTCCGAGACGCTTTGCGATCGCACCATGAAACCTCTCACTATAGCTACGTTCTTTTTTAAGATTTCTATCTAATTCAGCATTAGAAATAGGGGTTTAATTCTTAAGTCTAATCCTGATATCAATTCCTGTCGAGGGATTAACCCCCCAAAAACTCGCGAGTGTTTATTTTCTGTGACTTTAAGGTTTATTGTTTCGGTTCACGCCACCAAGAAGGAGGTGCGCCAAGGATACTGGCTAAGGGCGGCTGACTTAATGAACGCGCCTTCAATTGGGTTGTAACGCTGAGCGCGTCCCCTTACCCAGCAAAAGGCAAAGGCGTTTCTAGGAAGGACTGGCTACAAGATGTTACTCCTCAGTCCTCCTTTCAAGCTAGATGACATCTTCTAAAACATTACGGGTACTGAGCCACGCCCAGACCCCAACGATATTCACAATAATGCTCATTCCCAAAAGAACGCCTCGCAAACCAAATTGATCCGTAAGTGGGCCAGCGATCGCTAGTGGCGCACTCAGTGCAATATTGACAGCATTATTCTGAAACCCAAAGACTTTGCCGCGCATATTTTCTGGGGTTGAGGCTTGAATCAGAGTTTGCATGGGTACGCCAATGAGCGAGGCACCCAGACCCAACAGGGCGCTTAATCCTAAGCCCATCCAGAGATTTGTCGTCAACGTAAACACAGCCAACACAAAGCCCATACTCAAAAAACCCACCAGAGGCAAAGGCTTGTGGTGGAAGCGATCGCCCCAATGCCCCAATACCCCCGCACCAAAAACCATACCCACCCCAGCAGCGGATAACAAAAAGCTAAATTGACCCGGCTCATTGAGACCGATTTCCTTCGCCAGCTCAATTGCCAGTACAGTTAAAGCCGCAAATACCGAATATAGAATCGTCAGCTGCACCATCGCAGTCCGAACTAGGCGTTTTTTCCATAAATAACGGAAGCCTTCCTTAAGGTCATTCCAAGGATGAACTGCCACCGAGCCAATCGGAATTGGAGTTTCAACGATTTTCACTAACTGGCTGAGACCAGCAGCCAATAGGTACAAAAGCGCCACCATAAGTTCTTGACTATACGTTCCCCCCCAAGTTCTGGCTAGACTCAACAGCGGCTCTCCCACAGAGAAACCGACAATCAGAGACCCCATCATGGTGGTTGTAAACAGCGCATTTGCTGTCATCAAATTTTCGCGCTTCACCAATAGGGGAATCGCCGCCTGCTCTGCTGGAGCAAAAAATTGCGTAACTGTCGAGAGCAAAAACGTAATTACTAAGAGAACTAAAAACTGCTTTGGCAATATCGGAAGCAATAGTATCAATAAAGCGCGAATCCAATCAGAAGCCACCATAATTTGCTTCTTTGGAAAGCGATCTACAAAAATACCGGCAGCTGAGCCAAAGAAGATTGCAGGTAGTGTGAAAGCTACCATGATGGCGGAACGCATAGAATTTGCCCCCATCAGCGACGTCTGATAGTTTTCCAGCAATGCAATCAACAAAATGAAGAAGACCTTGTCTGCTACCTGAGACACGATCTGCCCTACCCAAAGAATGAGAAAAGGCCGATTCTTCATCAGAGCGCGAAAGCCACTACCAGAAGCCGGAGGTTCAGCTGGAAACATAAGAAGAGTTCAGGAGCCTCTTGAGTACATCTTTAAGTGTGCGCTGGCGAGAGTCACTTGTGCCAGTCGAGTAGCCACTTTTTGTCAAAGTTCTTAAAAGCCACATCTGCCATAATCGCTATCCCACTCTATATGCTAAGAAGCATCCAGTCTCGTAAAGATTCCAAAACCCATGACTTTTCCCGCATCCGTAGCGGTTAGAACCCCTGTATAGCTGTTGTTTTTACCTTGTGTATAAACCGCAATGCTTCGCAGAAAATTGTCACTCTTTAAATTACGAAATCATTCCCTTGACAAATTTCATATTGTTTTCCTTGATGGCGAATGCCTGAAGCCCGATCCTGTGCTAAGTTAATCACTGAGAATTTAATTCGGCTAAGTGAGTTGGTTGTCTACGTTGACAGGCGTCTCTCCGAATCTAAGTCTCTACACCATCTGCAGAAAGCGAGATACTTCCATGTCAATCTATGTAGGCAACCTATCCTACGACGTCACCCAAGAAGACCTCAGCCAAGTTTTTGCCGAATACGGAACTGTTAAGCGGGTTCAGCTACCCACTGACCGCGAGACAGGCCGCCCACGGGGTTTCGGTTTTGTAGAAATGGAAACTGAAGCTGAAGAAACGGCTGCCATTGAAGCTCTAGATGGAGCGGAGTGGATGGGTCGAGATTTGAAAGTTAACAAAGCCAAACCTCGTGAAGATAGAGGACCCTCTGGCGGCGGCGGTGGTAATCGCAGACCCAGTAGCGGTGGCTTTTCTCGGCGCTACTAAGTTTTAAGACAAAAACATTAACAAGTCTAGTCTCCAGCAGATTGACACTTCCACTGCTCCACGCTGTTTTTACTTTCTATATATAGAATGGGCGTTCTAGCAGTGGATTTTTATTTAAAAATGCTGACATTTCTAAAATCCTGAATTGTTAACTTTCCTTTACATTTTTGTTGACATCAGGTATTAAGTAGTGCTGATTCAATAAAATTTTGACGGTTTTTAGAAACTTTTTAGTCGAAAATTCCCTACTTCCTCAATTAAGAGTGACAGAGCTGTAGGGGGAAAAAGCTAATTAGATGCATTACCCCCAACCCCAAGACCTAGTCAGTAAGTAGGATTAATTATTTGTGGGATGGGTTAAGCGATCGCGTCACCCCTGTAAGTGTTGGGCTTGCTAGGTCAATCCCACCTCCAAAAATCTTCAATTGAATTGCTTCGCTTACTTACCCAGCAGTTAATTCAGTCAGTCAGGACGGGGGGGTAATTCAGAGGGCGAGAGCGAACCTGGTTCGCTGGGGGTTGGTACGGTAGCAGGATTGGCAGGAGTACCAGCGGCAGGAGTAGCAGTGGCAGTACCGGCAGCAGGGGCACCCGTGCCAGAAGCCTCTGGGGTACCAGGGGCAGAGGTTGCGGCGGGGGCACCCGCTGCTCCGGGAGGGGGCGCTGGGGGCAGCGGCGGTGGGACGATTGGAGCCGGGGCTAAGGTAGGTGGAGCGGGGACTAAGGTAGGTAGAGCCGGGGCTAAGGCAGCAGGTGGCGGTGGGGGTGGCGGTTCAAAAGTTTCAATGGTAACTGCTCTGCTAATTTGTTCGCCAGCTCCATTGGTGACTTGCAGCGTAATCGTTTCACTACCCGGTTTCTGACTGAGAGTGTAGGGGATACTGCCCTGAGCGGGAACCGTACCGGGTGCCGGAAGCAGCTCAACTTTAATATTGCTGCCGCCTTCTACTTTCCAAGATATTTTAATAATTTCACCAGGTTTTACCTGATTGACTGGAACAATATATTTGGGTAAAGCTTCTTGATTGTTGATTTTAAAATTAACAATTCTCGAAGGTTGGGCTGTAATTTTAATCGCATCCGTCTTCTTGGAATCTGATGGTTCCTGTTGTCCTGTATTGGGAACGACCATCATTTCAAAGATGTAGTCTCCTGGTTTGCGGGCATCTGTAGGCACATTTTTACAGATTAGCGCTGCTTCGGCAGTACAGTATTTTGCCAAACCCTTTGCAACACCTTTGCTGAAGTCAAACCGCTTCAATACACTATTTACCGTACCGTCAGGCGATCGCCCGATCAACTGCAACTCTTTGATCTGCTCTGGATTCACGACTCTCCAATTGAGGTGAATTTTATTGGCATTGGTGGGCTTACCAGGGACTTCTGCATAAATCGGTCTTGTAGAGGAAAACTCGATAATTTTTGGGGGAGGCTCCGGTTCAATTTTGATCGGACTGGTCTTCAGCGTATCCGATGCGACATCTTTTCCTTTTTTGGAGAAGACTTTCAGTTCAAAAACATAGTCACCGGCTTTGCGGGCATCTGTCCGCACATTTTTGCAGATTAAAACCTGACGAATCGCGCAAAATGACTTGAGTTGCTCTGGAACACCCTGGCGGAAATCGTAAGAAATGGGTTCAACGGTAGCTGTACCATCGGGCGATTGCCCGGTGAGCAAGAGCGACTGGATCTGATTTGGGTGGCGAATTTGCCAACTCAGACGAATTAAGTCATCTTCAGAGGCTTGATAGAGAGCATCTGAAGAGCTAAATTGAAGAATTTTTGGCGACGGCTTTGGCTTAAAGAAGATCAACCAAATCAGGAAAGCGATCGCTACCAGAATTCCTAAAGAAAGCAGTAGTACCAACAGGAACTGCCACCAAGGACGGGGTTCCCAATACAACGTCCCTTGTGGGGCATCATTAATTAAGGGCAACTGCTGCGTATCTTCAACTTCAACGCCGAAGCCGATCAACCTCCCTCCCCCATACAGAGGGCGACGCCACCACTTAAGCGGTTTTACCTGAACTTCGGCGATGGCTAAGGAAAAAGGCGCTATCCGTATCAAGGAAGGCGACACCGTGTAAGAACACACATCCTCCTCATCCAAACTTTTGGCTCGCAGGATAACCTCGCGCGAGGTGTTGCCCCCATTGTTTAATCTGAGTTCGTACAATCCGGATAGGCGTCTCACCTTACCGACCAGGGTGCGGAATTCTACGGTCAGAAGGTAAGTCGGGAGAATTTCTAGGTAAATGACATCCAGCAATACCAAGTCTGGATTGTTAACAGAATATAAGCGAACGGTAGGATAGTAAGTTCCTGCCAGCGCGTCCATTGGCGGGTTTAACACCAGCAGAATTTGCCCAGTATCTCCGGGGTTGAGGTCTAATCCTGTCGTCGTTGTCACCAGTCCCGGCGACTCTAGCCCTTCCGGATAACGCACGCTAAACCATTTCTCGTCCAAATCCGGGCACATCAGCCGAAACCGATCGACTCTGGCAGAGCGGTTGTGTACGTTCACCACAACTTGCAACAGCGAACCGGGTTGGAGACGAGCCGGAACCGCAGAACTGGTGATTGGCTGAAGACTAAAGGTAGGATCGCTAACCCGAATGGCAGTCTCAATCGGCGGTAAAACCTGAAGTCGCGCTTGATGGCGGATCGGGGTATCTTCCGGGTAGTGCTGCGGCGCATCGACGACCAACAGGTAGGGGTAGGTGCCCGGTTTCGTCTCGACTGGCACCTGAAACTGAAAGATGACCTCGCTGGTAGAGTTGGAACCTAACGCCAGTCGCTGATGGGGAGAAGTACACCACTGACGGAGCGGTTGGGATACTTCATCGATAAAAATATCAATTAAGGCGCTTTGATTGCCCTTGTTGCTGACCGTGATGCAGAGATCGAAGGTCGCTCCGGCGACGAGGGCGTAGTCTCCGGAAGGATTGAGGATCACCGCGAGGGGATTACCGGGAGCCAGCGCTTGGTGGATGGTTTTAGGCAACTGCTGAGCGCCTCGTTTGGCAGCAAGACGCATCCGATAGCGTAATTCGCCTGCTACTTCCGTCTCCTGTACAAAGCCTTGAGCAACCAGATCGTCCAACAGCGCGATCGCTACGTCTTCCCCTGAGCCTGTACGATCTGCCACCTCAGCCAGACTAACTTCGGATTTTTTACGCATCATCCATTGCACGATCTGTCGCTGGGACTCAGGCAGCGTCAGGACATCGACCATTGTGAGACCACCGGCTTTTTCATCCTGTCTCTCTAAGGAACCAGCATCGAACGGTTGTCTCGTTGTCATTGTTTCCCTCCCCAGAAATAAGGACTGAGGAGACGCGATAAATCGGCGTCTCTACACGGCTGAAAACTCAGTGAGGCTTCTCGCTCAGTTCTCCGTTTTTTCACCTCAGTTTTGTTGGTCGCACTGTAGTTGGGGTAGCCGATCCGCACGTTTTAACCTCACTTCAGTATCGTCACTACCACTCAGCACAAAGATAGAGTTTCCGACCGTCTTAATATCTACACTATTAATATGCCAAGACTGACCAAACGAGCCATCGATTTTTCTGCCTTTTAACTGAGAATCCCGCTTACCTTCAGCAGTCAGAGGCCAAAGCATCACTCGTCCGTCATCCCCTCCACTCACCAAGTAGCAACCATTTGCGCTCAATGCTACCGAGCGAACTGACTTGCCGCCATGACCATCCGACCATTCATCCAAAACTTCACAAGGTCCCTGCTCGGCAAGACATTTTTGCATATTCCATAAGGTAATGTACCCCTGGTTATCAGCAGTGACTAAAAGATTCGGCTTGTATTCAGCACTATCCAAGCTGACGATGTAATCTTCCTGACCTCCTTGGCGAGGATAGGATACGCGCCCCCACTTGTCTTTTGCCAAATTCCAGACGACAAATTGGTTGAAGCGTCCTGCGATCGCTAGGTTTTTATCCGCTTTTCCCACCAATGCCAGAGCATTCACGACAAAATCAAATTTCTTCCCTCGCAGCGGTTGATTGGTAGCGTTAGGATTGTCGAGGTCGCGTTCCACATCCCACACTGCAACTAAACCACTCCCGTGACCGCTTAATAGATAACGCGAGTCTTTGGTGAATTCTAGAGCTAAAACCCGATCGTCCTTTTGGAACGAGAAAGAATTTATCGGTTGCTTTCTTTCTCCCGATACATTCCATAGCTGGATCTCTCCATTCTCCAAGCCTGCGGCAACCACATCATTGTCTACTGGTTTATAGCGGATGACCCGCACAGCTTTACCCGCCTTTCCCACAACTCCCATTTGTTGATTAAGCAAGGGATTCAGAAAGCCTGAAGTGCGCCATCTAATTGCGGTTTGGTCATTCGAGCCAGTAATGAGTTGCTCTCCGAGTCCATTAAATTGCACCGACGTGACAGAAGCTTTGTGTCCCCAAAATGGGTTGTAAGGGTTTAACCACGACAGCGCCCAGAGCAAGAAAAGCAGCAGGATTAATCCAGTTAACTGCATCCAGATAGGGAGAACTGGCCGGACAAGCAGTTTCAAGATTTGGGTGTCATTTCGGACATCTAAGCGCTCATCCGACACAATCGCCTTAACTTCCAAAAGAAATCTTTGAACTGAACCCAACCACCGGCGTTTCCTCGTACAGACTAGCTGTAATTGAGTCGTCTCACCTGGCTTCAGGTCTGCCACTTCAGGGATGATCTGCAAATGGAATCTCCGCCGATCTTCCGCATTGACTTCGCAACTTACTTGCTGAGTTAAATTGCTGGCATTCTCAAAATTGAGTTTGTAAGTTGCGGAGTTAGACTTCCATCTCGGCAGCCAATTTCGCGATGGAGGGATTTGCTGTAAGGCTGGGGTGCAACTGAAATCTATAAATCCCGCAGCAACAACCTTAATGGCTCCTGCATTCTTTGATGGAGGACCATTGTGCTGAGTACATTCAACGGAAAAAGGGTATAACTGGCTGGGAGCAAGGGTGGCAATGGGTATTTGGCATAAGAAACTTGTTTCTACCTTGCTACCGGGTGCAACTTGCAGCCGTCGTTCGGCACTCTCGGCTAGCCAAGTCGGCTCTATGCCCGCAAAATGTAGCACGACGTTGGTGGACAGTTGGCTGGGATTGTATACCCAGACTGGTATTTCGATCAAATCTGTCGGATGAACAACAAATTCTCGGACTGGCAGCTCAACCTGCATGGGGATAGAGCCAGTTCCCTGCTCAATGGATATCCTCAGAAGTTGTCTTTCTTCTTCCCGCAGTTCCATTGAGAAGATGCGGACGGTGATATTCATTTTGCCGACAAACCCAGGAACGGGCGTGTCAGTAATCGCTACATAAAACTTTGTACTATCTCCAGGGGGTGTTTTGGCGCTAATTCCTGGAGATAGTTTATACCAGGAATTAGCTAAACTAGAGTCAGCACCAGCGGCTAGTAGTTCTACTTGAAAAGTTGCAAATTGATTGCTTTCATTTGTAACTGTTACTTCAAAGGCAGCTTGTATACCTCCCGGTTTGTATCGAAGTAGCTGGGTGGATAATTTAGCGTAGATTAAACTTTTATTTACCATCGAAAATATACCTTTTTAGCGATAGCAGTCTTATTTAATTGAGGAAAGCTACCTTTTTTTATGAACTGCGAAGACGCAGAGGGCGCTAAGAAAGAAGGAAAGAAGCGAAAATTTTATTAGTTCATTAGAATTACTCTAGTATCTAGATATCTAAATAACTGTTACTCGTTACTCGCAACAAATAAGAATACCGGAAAAATGCCTGGTTTTTGTTTGGGACAGAGAATTTTTTAAAATTGTAATTTGTCAAAAATCGCTTGTTTGACAGACGGTTTAGCAACGGTTGACACAGGATTGTCTGCCCTTAATAATTGGGTGAGTTGCCGCTTGCGCCATGCGAAATGCAGAAGGTTTATTCCTAATTCTTGGGCGGTACGAATCGTTTCTCGCGGTAGTAAAAGCTTGTCATCTAATCCCCATGCTGCTGAGAGATTGCCAACGACTAAGATAATTCCTCCTCCATAGCCGAGTTGAATGGGCTGTTGATTTAAACTAGGTAAGGCTGCAAACAAGAAAGGCTGTGTCCGCAAGGGATGATTTCGGCTCAAGCGTTTGATATCCTCTAAAGGAGTTCCGAGTTGTTGAGCGATCGCCATGATGCTCTCAATCAGTTCTATGGCATCGGTAGCAGCATCAACTAGCAGAACACCCCCTGTCTCTAAATAATTTTTGAGGGCTTCAAATTCTCGATCGTTGAGAGAGAGTGCTTGACGACCTGTAAAGTAAAGCAGGTCATAGCCTAAAGCGGCAAGCGGCAAAGACTTTTCGGCACCCAAAAAGGGAACTTGTCCTATCAGATCCGCTCCCTGCAAGCTTGGGTAAAGTGCAGGAACCGAATTGAGTAAGTACGAAAGATTGGAAAAACTGCGCCCATCGGCAGGTTGCTGCTGCGTCACTTGGGCAACGCGGACAACTGCTTGAGGACGCGATCGCGCGATCGCTCGATAACGTAAATCTAAGCTATTAACTGCCGGAAAAAATACATCCTTGGGATTCTCTAATTCCTCTGACTCAGATTGCAGAAAAATTCGGCACAATTCCACTTCCATTTCACTCGGTGGAGTGGTCTTTTCATCAAGCCGGAAGGTTTCTTTTTCAAATTCACGAGACTCTTTCCGGCGCAATTTTTCCGGATCTACGTAACTAATCGCTAGATAAACCATCTGCGGATTTTCTGTCAGCGTCTCACCCGACACCCGAAATTCAATCGGTTCGGAAACAACAATCGGATTCCCCGCTAAATCAATTGCAATTCCCGGCTGAATTTGTACCCAACGCCCATCCCGGAATTGCGGCGCGACTTCCGCAGGTGCTGCAATCAAGCGCACGCCCAAACCGCAGACAATTCCTGGCTGGTTAAGAGACTGATAATGGATATTCTGCCGCTGTCGATGGTACTCATGCGCCCGACGCCAACGGTCGGCATTCATCAACAGACCATCAGTAACTTGGAGACGTTCTAAAGGATTCGTTGGGGGTGGTGGAAACATAATGATTAATGGCTAATTAATGATTGCTAATTATTAATGACTCATGGTTTTTTTACTCAGATTACCCACTACCGATTACCTCTGCGATATCCAGATCGTAAGTGCAGAAAGCCGGTTTTTCTTGGTCGATGATGTGCCGCACCAATCCTTCATCGACTTGACCAGGTCGCTCAGGTCGCAGGCGTACAATGAAGTGATAAGGACGCCCACCACCCAACATGGAGTCTTCGCCAAGGCGGGTTTCCCCTAAAAGGAAACCTTTACCAAAGATTTCTTCAATACTAATGTGCTTATCAGCTTCTTCAGGGAGATGCTCATCGAGTGGCAAGTCTGTATAGAGATGTAGATAGAGCCGCAACCCCCGTCGCGTTCCTCGCCAGCGATAAAGTTCTACCGCCTGACGAATCAGATATCGCTGCCGATTTAGACTCCAACGGGCGTCCATCGGCCATGCTACCCAGTGGGCAAGAAAGGGTAACAGCGTCGCTGGCGCAGTTAACGGATCTAAATAAGCCCACAGGAGATCCATCGACTGCACTGCGGGTTCAAAAGTCTCCTCAAAAATCTTCAAAAAGCGACCAATAAAGTCTACTTCCCGATAGAGACTGGGCAAAAAATCCAGGTAGAGACTGCGAGGACGGATATAGAGGTTGAAGGCTGCGGATTCGATCAGTTGTCTGGCTGGTGTGACAAGCCCGCCCGTGCCTCCTTGCTCTGTATAGTACACATGAAGGCGGCTATGATAATCGACGACTAGGGTTCCACCCGACTCTAAAGACTGGTTATTTTCAAAGAAGTTGGCTGGAATTTGGAAATATAACACCGCATCCATCTGCTGACCTGGAGCAATTTCATGACCCTCCATCCCAATGCGATACCACTGGCTTGGGAAGTTGCCCTCAAGTTGCAGGTTCACCTGTAGAATTCGGGTTCCCAGGTTTTTTAGCTGCACCACCATTTCACTGGGTTCGCCTGGATACACGAGCAATTGATTGCTCGTCATGCCTTCGGTACTGACACTGCCAGTGAGTGCCAGGGCATTAGCCGTGCTACTCGCCCCCATTGGCTGAACTGCCTCGGCAAGCTGCATGGGGGTGAGTGTCAGGTGTAAGATTTTACCGTGCGACGTGCTTTGAGTCATGGTCTGTGGTGAGTGCTGAAAATCAGGGGTGAGGGCGGAAAACTCAGTGAAAAATCAGACAGTGGAAAGCCAGAAGCCAGCAGTTAAAAATTGAGAAGAACTGATACTACTTTCTCATTCTGTTCACACTTGCACTGAGTCCGTGCTTCGCACCGCTTCGCTAACAGTCCTCATCCCTCAGTCCTTTATTGAATGAGGTTGACGACATGACCGGAGCGCAGGCGAGTGTTCAGCCAGGAACAGACTAGCCCTAAAGGGCCGGGATCGATGACCGGATTTTGAGGCAGTGTACGAACCCAGGTTTGTTCCTGCTGACGCAACTCAAACAGCTGCACCACACCTAAATAGCGAACGCCTGGAATTTGCTGGAATAAGGTGACAATGTCTGAAGGATAAACGGGGCGTCCAAAAGGCCAGCCTTTCCCATCCATTCCGCCAGTAAGTGGGTTGAGGAAGCGGTACAACGCTACCCGTAATTTCAGCAGAATTTCTTCTTGGGCGCGGGGGTTATTGTACTCTGGCTCCAGTGCCACTTCAGTTTGAACAGACACTCCGACATATTCAGGTGCTTGCAGACGCACTTGCACTCCCAGCAGTCGTCGCTCGTTCAGGTAAGCATGGATTTGCTCGCTCAGTTGAGGGCTGAGGGAAAATAGGTCTGGGTGAATGCCTTCGCCTCGCGCGATCGCATCCGTATTCGCCTGGGGCACCAGCATCAGTCGAACGGTTCCGGCTTCGCTACTATCGGTAGGGGTCAGACAACGCGCACGAGCAACGCCACCGCCTGCTGCCTGTAGTGCCAGTACCTCAAAATCTTCGGGGGTAACAGCGCGATCGCGGGTGCGGAGCATTGCTGGCACTCGGACGACGGCATCTTCCAAAGATTCGGCGTCGGCACCGTTGCGGGCGGGGGTATGGTTAATGACTCTGGCAACGTAGGGAACGGCTGACTTGGGGATAGTAATGGTTCCCCGTTGAACATTGCCTTTTCGACCTCCTCCCGTGCGGTAAGCGACCATGCGAATCGCGGAGCCTTTGGGCGGCACTGCACCATATTGACGCTCTAGCGATCGCACTTCTTCAGGACGGGAACTGGCATTCAACAGGCGATCGCTTACAAGGTGCTGCATCTGCGTTCTCGCGCGCAACTGGGTCTGCTGCTGGAGTTGGGCGGGTTCTCGAATCAGGGGGCCAAACTGAACCATCCCAGTCCGCGAGTCAATCGTGTAGTGAAGATCCTGAGGGCCAGAATCAGCAAAGTCATTGACTTCTGTCCAGATTTGAGGCAAGGCTCCAGGCGGACTTACCAAAATGTATTCATCTTCCCGCCGTGTCAAGACAGGAACGCCTTGCAATTGGAAAGTTTGACCGGGCGTACCCTCGCTTTCTCCCAAAAGTTCATTTCTAATCTGTTCGCATTGAGAAGCGAGGACGGTACCGCCAATCGCTCTCGCCGACAAACTCACAATCCGCGGGGAACTACTGTAACCCGGTTGCGTAGGATCGATGTGACTGTAAACGCAGCGCAGCCAACGACCCTGGTAGGTGAGAAAGTGGCTCACAGGCCAACGTTGGGGCAGATGTAGCACGACGTCCCCACTTTGGAGGGGATTGCTCCCAGTCCGGGCGAATTCGCTGAAACTAAATCCTTTAGTGCCATCATCGGCTTCCTGCAACAAAACCGGCTGCCAGTACGCGCCATTCCAAGCTTCCCAGCGGCGAGGAGGCGCGTCGGGATTAATCCCAGTAGATGTCGCAACTTCTCCTTTAAACTTGACTGCCAGAACATTCCCTTCGCATTCGTCCTCCGGGTCGAATACCAGATAAAAGCAATTTCCCGACTGGGGTTGCTCATCAAAAAAGGCTAATTCTCTGCCCATCCACTCACCGTCTGGGCGCAGAGTCCAAAGGTTCGTGAAGCGATCGCGCAACATTTGGGGAGTATCTTCAACCGTCTGAGCGGTTAGAAAATGTCGGATACTGGGCTTGCCAATCACCAGGGGCTGGTTGGTACTGAAGACAATCGCTTGCTCAGTTTCTGTCCTGACGGTCGCAATTTCCACCCCAGATGGAATCGTATACGGTTCGGGCAAAGCAGCACTTAGATAAAAAGTCAGGTCTGTCTGAGCGGGAACCGGAGCTTGTAGGCGAACCCCTAGCAACTCTAAAAAAGCAACGTAGTTGCGACGGGGAACTTGATTGAACCGCAGCAACATTTGATCGGTCAGCCACGCAAATAGCTCAATCAGCGTGATGCCAGGATCGCTAGGGTTATAATTCGTCCACTCCGGACAATAGCGAGGAATCCGTAGAATGCACTCATCTACTAAATCTTTGAATGTCCGATCATCTAAATCAGACTTCGGTAACTTGGGTAAAAAATCAAAGTCCATTATTAATAAATAATCGGTAACTAGGAATTGGTAATTAGTAATTGGGCAAAAGTTATAGAAATGCGATAAATGAGTAGGGATTTTGAATTAAAGAATTCTCTTATTACTCAAAACCCTCATGAACCATCACTCCTCTTTGCCGTTCAGATAGAAAGGATAGACCAAGCTCCGAGCATCATAAGTGCCCTTAGGATGGTATTCCACAATAATATCCACTCGACCTCGGATGGGATCGGGGTCAGTCCGCACCAAATCGATGACAATGCGCGGCTCCCACATTTCTAGAGCTTCTTGGACGTGCAAGCGCAACAGGAGAAGGGTTTGAGTATTCATGGGGGCAAAGACCATCTCCGATAAGCGCGACCCAAAATTGGGCCGATACACCCTTTCTCCGATTTCAGTCCGCAGGATAATCCGAATAGATTCTTCAATATTCCGTTCTGCCGAACTGAGTTGAAGCCCTCCCTGTACGTTCACCCGTAGTGGGAAAGACCATCCCGTACCCAAGTGGCTGCGCTGCTTATCCGATCCTTCTGGCATAAAAGTGACTCTGTGCCTAGTATCGCAGCTACTTTACTAAAGCTGAAAGTCCCCGACTATTCGCCAAAAGTCGAGTTATCCCAAGCTGGCTGTAGCCCTAGGTTCTAGGGGCGGTGCCCTTCCACCTCAAAGCGGGTTGTAGCCGAAGGCAACAGTCGCCAAGCGCAGCCAGTCACCAGCACATACAACATTGCTTAAATAACCTGAATCAGTTTGACACTGCGGGAGCTACCCCGTGTTTAGTGGCTAACTAATCGTTGACTCTCTACCCAGTATCCTGTTTTTGATGGAAATGGAGGTTTTACAAAACCGGGATGCTCCTTGTATGCGAGGCATACTCCAAGAATTAGTAATGTAAAAAGTCGCGCTTGGACAGTACCCCAGCGCAAGTGGTTGGAGCGAATTGGTCAGCAGTTGAAGACAGAGGTTATTGTGGAGCGGGATGCTTTCGCTTGCGGAGCGTTTAAGGTTTAGGACGAGAAACTTTAGCGCCTGAACGAGACTTTTGAAGGGTGCTTAGAAGAGATTCTGCTGAAAAGTAACATTATTCTTTACGAAAGTGCAAGCTCAAATCTGTGGTTTTCTTACAGATATGATTTAGACACCGAATTTAAGATTCTTTTATTGTTATGACAGAACAAATAAGGGAAAAATTCATCTATAACGGAGGAATTTACTATTTAGCTGGCTTAGAACCTTCGTTAAAATATCCAGTTGATGGAATTAATTCTACAGCCGAAGAATCGGTAGATTTTGATGGGATAGAAGATAAAATGTTTGATTTTTTAAATGAGGAATCAGTTCCTTCAAACGTAATAAAAGTAGGAGTCTTAATTAGACCGCACGACTATGGGATGAAAGAGATTCTATTTTCTACAGCTTGCCGGAGAGGATTTTATTCAACCTATGAAATTGTTAATGAAGAATTGTTTTTGAAGGAAATGACTGTCGGTAGTGTTACTGGTGGTCATAAACCTATAGAAGGAGTTATGCCAACCTACGATAACCATAGTGGTTTTTGTTATCGGAATCTTAAAATTTTTACCCGTTTTACTGGGACAATCACCTTAGGTAAAGACTTCATTGATGGAATCTTCTTAAAACCTCTTTTGGGGATGACATTTTATCAAGGCAAATTAGTTGCGATTCAAGACCTTTCATTAGACATTTCCATTAGTCTTGCTGTTATCTTTGGCGGGTTAGAAGCTGTTAAGAGACGCTTGGCTAGTGCAGTGTCAGCGCAAAGAATTCTTGCATTAAGCGGTGCCCTCTATTATGGCGAGTCAGGCTTAGATTTGGTGATTCCTGCTTTGCTGGATGAATCGGCACAGGTAATGTGGGCTACGTACTCGCTACTGCGGACAAGGACAGAAACGAAAGTCAAAATTGCCTTGCAAGAATTCAATCCTTATCAATTTTTTGAATGTCTTTGTACCTTTGAGGGGCATTCTGACTATGTTAGTTCGGTAGCGATCGTGCCGGATGGTAAAACCATTGTTAGTGGCAGTGGCGATATGAATATCAAAGTGTGGAATATTCTGACGGGTAAGTGCAGGGGCACCTTCGAGGGGCATTTAGGCTGGGTTGATTCTGTAGCAATAGCGCCAGATGGTAAGACTTTTGTCAGTGCTAGTAGGGACAACAACTTCTGTGGTAGAGGGGGCTTAACGAGTATCAACGTATGGGATATTCTGACGGGCAAGTGTCAGCGCAGCCTACAAATACTAGGAATATTCCCAGATGGTAAAACTTTGATTCATGGTCGTCAGTATAAAACCATCAAAGCGTTAGATAAAGAGACGAGGGAGTGCCTCCGCATGGTAAATAAGTTTTTATGGGATGTTTATTTCGTAGCAATAGCCCCGAACGATCAAACGATTGTTAGTAGCAATGATGACAACATCCTCAAAGTGTGGGATATCGAAGCAGGTAAGTGGAAGGGTTCGCTACAGGGGCATTCACGCCGAGTTTATTCCTTAGCAATAGCCCTGGATGGAAGGACGATTGTTAGTGGCAGTAAGGACAATACTATTAAAGTGTGGGATCTCGTGACGTGCGAGTGTAAGGGCACACTAGAGGGACATTCAGACTATGTTCTTTGCATAGCAATAGCGACGGATGGTAAAACTATTGTCAGTGGCAGTAAAGACAACACCATCAAAGTGTGGGATCTTGAGACGTGCGAGTGCAGAGGTACGCTAGAGGGGCATTCAAACGCAGTGAGTTCCGTAGCAATAACCCCAGATGGAAGGACGATTGTTAGTGGCAGTTACGACAACACCATCAAAGTCTGGGGAATTCGATAAGGAAGTTTAAAGTATTCCCTGTTGAGGATGATTTGGGCAATTCAGGGATGCGTTCGTCGGGATTTGCCGACGCACCTTAAAGAATAAGCGATCGCTAACCCAAACTAGAAATAACGAATTCTACCTCTTATAGTTGCTCATTAAGGAGCAACTAATACAGTGACTCCTGTGGCAATCACAGGTAAAGAAATGGGAACTGGAGGCACAGTAGGAGTTGCTCCCACTGTCATTGTGCCCATATGCGCCACTGGACGCCCGCAAGCCAGAACGGTGACAGAACAAGGCATCGCGAGAGCGCCAGCAATTGACGGACCCGTGACAGCATCTCCCAGACAAGCGATAGGTCGCCCCATAACTAAAACGGTTGGTGCCCCCGGTCCGATAATGGGACTACCACTAGCGACATCGCCCAATACGGCTACTGGTAACATAAAACCTTCCTTAATCGTTAATCGAGAATGGCTAATTGTGTACCACGTTTCTATGGTTAGGCATTAGCCATTGGTCGCGATCGCAATTTCTTCTTTCTTGCTCCTTTTAATTGTTAGCAATTCAGCCGAATCAGCGGTGCGGTCATACTCGCTGTGGCAGCTGCCATAATCGCCACCGCAGCACCTGCTTGCAGGTTCAACGCTCCGGCAGACTGTACGCTCACAGTAGCAGCCGACTGCGCCGACAAAGCACCGCCAGATTGCAGTGACAATGCCGCACCAGCTTTCATAGTGGCAGCACCCCCAGACTTCAAATCTAAAACTCCGCCTGCTTGAGCGCTTAACTTGGCTGCGGTTTGAAGTTCTATGCCAGCAGGTGCCAGTTTTATACTACTAGGGCCTGATTGCAGCAGAATTTCCATTGGTGCTGAAATACTCACTTTTTGCACTGCCTGCATCGTGATGGTGTTGGTCATGTCATTCATCAGCAACTTCTGACCACCAGTTGTTGTGATATCCAGCTTCTTATTGAGATCGTCGATGAGGATCTTATGACCGCCTTTGGTTTTAATTTCGATCTTCTTATTTTGATCGTCTAGGCGCACATAATGACCGTCAGTGGTTTTAATTTCCACAAACTTTTCGCTGTCATTCATGTGACATTTATGAGCGCCTATTGTCTCAATGTAGACGCCAGCTTTGCTAGTATCTTTATCCTCTTCCACAAACTGTAATTTATGCCCGGTACGGGTTTTAAATGTCCGCAACCGGACTTTACCTTCACCTGAAATTGTATTATCCACATCTTCCGGCGGTGCATCTGTACCGTTCCAGACACCGCCAATGACGTAGGGGCGATGAATATCGCCGTGTTCAAAGGCAACCAATACCTCGTCATTGACCTCCGGCAGACAGTCAAACCCGCGATTTACACCAGCTCCGGCTCCCACCACTCTTGCCCAGTTACTTTCGTGTGCCTCTGTTAAAGTGGGAAGTTTCACTCTCACTCGACCCCATTTTTTGGGGTCTTTGTTATTGGTGACAATCCCCACTAACAACGTTTGTCCTGCTTGGAGATGGGTTCGGGGAGACAGGGTTGCCAGAAGATCGTCTCCCCGCAATCCCCGCACGCTAAATTCGGTGGTGTAGAAACGTTCCTGATAAACGTGACGAGTTGTCGTGACGTAATACTTGCCGCTGTATTTGCCCATACTTGCCAAGTCCACGACCCGTCCCGGTCGAATTCGCGGATCGCCTTCAGCTTTGGCATCAGCGTAGACAAATTCCCCCGATAACTCGTTATACAAAGCTTGGGCGATCGCATCTGATTCTGCCTGAGAAGAGACTGGCTGATCGACAACAATCATCTTAGGAGTACTACTAAAGCTAGTGCTAGTTGCTTTGCCCTTGCCTTGTTTGGTATCGGTAATGACTTGTGTTGTTTGACTGCTTTTAGTAGAGGAAATCACCTGTTTACTTCGATAATCCCAAGCTCTTACCTCAACAGAATCTACCTGTTCGGCACTTGTTACCCGAACTTGGAAACTATGTATTTCTTGCAACCACTTGAGAGCCAAAGAAGCACCCGCCACCGGCTTGCGGAAGTGCAGTTTCCCATCTTGCACAAACAACTCAAAACCGTTCCGGGCTGCCCTTTCTCGCAAGAATTCCATGTTGGTTTGATTTTCTTGGAAAATATAGCCAACAGGATCGCCAAAGCCATAAGGCCCACCACTTGCGTCAATGGTGCCCGCTGTAATCCCCAATTCACCAATAATCTGCCGAACAATGTCAGTGTCGGTCATATTTTGGAAAGAGCGGTTGTAGCGTCCCCGATGTAGGCGGTGGGAAACGTCATACCCGCGAATCACGACCGGAGCTTGAGAACCACTGGTAAAGTGGGTTTCAATTGCTGTAATTTCGCCATTCAGAATGTTACCCTGCTGTGGATCGTCAAAATCAGCATCTTCTGTAGTGCTGGATTTAAAACCTATTTGAACGGGTTTACCAATTGTTAATAAGTTTTCGTAGCGCCAAAGTTCATCTCCTTCGCGCCCCGGAAAGTAGTCGTTCCGAATGACTAGGGTAAACATGGCTGGGAGATGGAGGCTTTCTTCCACGGAGATTTGAAGAATATCTTCCATCAAACTCGCAGGAGCATCATCTCCATCAATTTTTATTTGAGGATAGGATATGTACGGAACTGTTTTTTGTGGCATTTGTAGGCGACATGTAAATGATTTTAGATTCTAAATTTTAGATTTAGAATTAAAGGCTGGCTGGCAACTTTTTTAGAATTTGGTATTTAAACTCTTGAGACATTTTGTAATTCAAATTTAAAATTCAGAACGCAAGTTTCAGCTAGTTTAGAAGAAACTCTACGCTCTCGACCATTCTCCAAAGGTCGAACTACAATTCTTTTTCTAACCGTTCTGCTTCCGCGCCACCCAACAAATGATTACTTTATGTAGCTCTTCGAGTCCTGCTGTTTCGGCTTTCTCCAGTACGATTCACACTAGAAGGAGCTTCTGGAGAGCCTGGGGGGATGAGTATATCGACTTCGTGGAGGGTCAGGCTAGCTGAAGCACGCACTGGAGTGCCATCAGGTAGAAACATAGTGAGTTCGTAGCTGAGTGATTGCACAAAGCAACGGAGGTATTCTTGGGCACCCCAGGTAAATACATAGACGGGTGGGACATCTTGACCATCGGGAAACTCAACAGCTTTTTTCAATTTGTTGATGTACCAAAGCACACTTGTGCCTTCTTCATAGGTATCAAACAAAATCTCTGAGATAGTGAGTTTGTAAGGATCTATACTTTGGAAGCTGACTTTCGGCAGTCCTTTAGCAGTACGTGCGCCTTGAGGAGAATTGATTTGAACACTCCGGCTGAAGGAAAGCTTGGTGGGGTTGAACATGAACTCAATGGTGTCCACACCCTGCGCTGGAACCTTTGGAATAAGTTTTGCTTTGACCAGACGAGTAGTTGACATATTATTCTCCTTAATAATGGCAGTAACTTTACCAGGGCAGACGTCCTGAATAGTTATTTCCTCGACGTTCTCGCTCTATTTCCAACCGTTGCCGGATAAAACTATAGACTTCACGAGCTAGAAGCTCTAAGTTGTCGGTGGCTTCTTCACTAGAGGAGTCATCAACGGTAGATACGCTTTGATCGATTGCTCCTACTTGGCTATCAGCGTCCCCCATTAACTGTATAAGCGCTTCCATTCCAGAAGCTGATGTGCGACGCGAGGGCATGGAATATGTTTGAATGACATTGCCCAAACTATTGTTTTGCGGGGAATTCATCAGGGACTGGGAAATATTTGATTGGGAGCTGTTAAAGTCGGATGCTTTGGAAATTATCGGCTTTTGCGGTGTCTCCCACGTCCTCTGTTCTGAGAGAGGTTGTACAACGATTGATTCGCTTTCTTTAGGTGTATTCTCCCCTAGTAATTCAGAAATACTTGACCAAGATGTTGGTATGTCTCTGGTGTTCGTAGAATTATTTGCGGAAGGTAAATCATGAGAAGAGGAAAGGGAAGAAGGTGCCATTTGCACTTGTTCTACGCTGCTTGAAAATGTTGTGGCATCTTGATTTTCCTTCCATGACTCTTCTGGCATTCTCTGGATAGGAATAGACTGCTCCGAAGCACCAGAGAAATTTGAGGTACTCGGCGCAAGAAAGGATTCTTCAACCTTATTGCTTCCTATGTCTAGAAAAGGGGAAGTAAGAAGATTAGATTGTTGAGCTAGAGGGCTGAGAATGGATAGATTTGTCAACACTTGAGGCAATTGAGGCAGTTGTTCGCTCTTCTCAATCGACTCTGTTTCCACCAGAGGTTGTATAACGGTGGGTTCTGTAATTTGTGTGCTTTGGGGCACCTCTACAGGGGGATTGGCAAAGGATGTGGAAGCGATCGCGTCTGGTGCCAATCGAGCCAAATTTTCACTGACTGGTTCGGGTTCTAATTTCGGTTGAATGACTGTAGCGTCTGGCGTGGTTGTACTTCCAGGGACTTGTATGGAGTCGGTGGAAGCGATCGCTTCCGGTGCTAACCAAGTTACCTCTTCACTTGTCGGTGCGGTTGCTAATTTTGGTTGAATGACTGTAGTTTGTTGCGTTGTTGTACTTTCAGGTATCTGTATGGCATCAGTAGAAGCGATCGCTGGTTTTGTCTCAACCGGAAAATCTTCACTTCCCGATGCGGTTTCTAATTTTGGTTGAATGACTGTAGTTTGTTGCGTTGTTGTACTTTCAGGGACTTGTATCGAATCGGTGGAAGCGATCGCTTCCGGTGCTAACCCAGTCAAATCTTTACTTGCCGGTTCGGGCGTTGTTGTACTTTCAGGTACTTGTATCGAATCAGTGGAAGCGATCGCGTCTGGTGCCAATCCAACCAAATTTTCACTTACTGATTCGGGTTCTAATTTCGGTTGAATGACTGTAGTTTGTTGCGTTGTTGTACTTTCAGGTATCTGTATGGCATCAGTAGAAGCGATCGCGCCTGGTGCCAATCCAGCCAAATTTTCACTCGCCGATTCAGGTTCTAATTTCGGTTGAATGAGTGTAGCGTCTGGCGTTGTTGTACTTTCAGGTATCTGTATGGAATTGGTTGATGCGATCGCTTCCGGTGCTAACCAAGTCACCTCTTCACTTGTCGGTGCGGTTGCTAATTTTGGTTGAATGACTGTAGTTTGTTGCGTTGTTGTACTTTCAGGTACTTGTATGGAGTCGGTGGAAGCGATCGCGTCTGGTGCCAATCCAACCAAATTTTCACTGACTGGTTCGGGTTCTAATTTAGGTTGAATGACTATAGCGTCTGGCGTTGTTGTACTTCCAGGTACTTGTATGGAATCTGTGGAAGTGATCGCTTCCGGTGCTAACCGAGTCACCTCTTCACTTGTCGGTGCGGTTTCTAGTTTTGGTTGAATGGCTGTAGCATCTGGTGCTAACCAAGTCGCCTCTTCACTTGTCGGTGCGGTTGCTAATTTCGGTTGAATAACTGTAGTGTCTGGCGTTGTTGTACTGCCAGGGATTTGTATGGAGTCGGTGGAAGCGATCGCGTCTGGTTCCAACTCAGTCAAATTTTCACTTACTGGTGCGGTTGCGAATTTCGGTTGAATGACTGTAGTTTGTTGCGTTGTTGTACTTTCAGGTACTTCTATGGAGCTAGTGGAAGCGATCGCTTCTGATGCCAACCTAGTCACATCTTCACTTATCGATGCGGTTTCTAGTTTCGGTTGAATGACTGTAGCGCCTATAATCGGCGTACTTTCGGGCATCTGTAGAGGAGAGTCGGTTGATTCAGTAGGTGAAAGCGCCAAGTTGAACGCTTCAGGCTCTTTTACCGATGATTCTATTGGGAGTGGTAATTCAGCGATGGGTGCCAAGAATTCTGGCAACACTTCTCCCTTTGTTTGTATAGATAACTCCCCAATCGGTTGTATTAGCGTGGATTCTGTAGGCGTCGTTTCTTCACGTACAGATTTTGGAGCGATCGCAGAGGTGGAAATCGGGGGAGATGAGCTTACCTGTGATGGAAATTCAGCCCTTAACTGTACCGCAGGCTCAAATGGTTCCAGGACTTCTGGCACTGGTGTTGTTGAGTCAGAGGGCTGTGAATTTAAGCTGGCTTGTACAAGGGTGGATATGTCAGGTGTAGTTTCAGGTAGTGCAGTAGCTGGTGTGGAAATCGAGGGTGTGGGGGCGAAGTTGTCAGTCACTTCTGAAGAGAAATTTTCCTCCATCCTTTGTAGCAGTGGGGGTTCACCTGGTTCTGTTGCTGTTGAAAGCGCTGGTGCCTTTTGAACTAGGGATTCTACCTTTGTTACAGGCGCTATGCTGTCCGAGCGGTCAACTGTTATATTCTCAGAAGCGATCGCTGGTATTTCAACTGATTCCGCCTCTGTCACCGCAGAAAATGATATTGGTGACTCAATTGATTCCGTAACCTTCGATAACGTAGTTTCTGTGTGGTTTGCTGCTTTTGTTTCCAACAGAGGTTGTACAACAACTCGATCTGTAGTGACTTCTGGCACAGCCTTGGAAGTAGTCAAATTAGAGACTGCGGCTAAGTTTTCGTTTACTGCTGAAGTAAGTTCTAACTCTGTCTCTGGTGGCACCGATGCCGCTTGCGGTGCAGTTAACGGAGGCATTTGTACCTTTTGAACTTGCAGTTCAGCTTGTAACAGCTGTTGTTCTACGGTTGGTGCGATGGCGGCTGTATCTGGCTGCACAGATGAAGGCATAGTGGGTGAGGACGAATCAGCCAGAGGGTTTTTCACCTGAGTCATCTGTTCTGGCGCTGGTGCTGTAATAGATGACGTGAATTCCTCAACCGCTGGTGCCCTTTGAACTTGTGGTTCTGTATGCGAAAGGGTTTGTCCCAAAGTTGGTTGGCTATCAATGGGATCTCGCTGGCTAGCAATGGTGTCTCGTGGTGCTGATGCTACATTTGGTGCTATTTGTTCGTTAATTGCTGGTGCTTTTTGAACTTGTGGTTCTGTATCCAAAAAGGCTTGTCCTAACCTTGCTTCGGTTGCGGCTGTCTTAGTTGGCACCGATGAAGGTGTGGTTGAAGAGGGTAAACTGATCTCGTTGCTTCTTTCAGTTCCTAGTGCTGCATCTGGTTCCGTGGCAACCTCAATCGCCACTGTCCTTTGAATTATGCTGGCTGAGGGTGAACTAGCGATCGCATTGCTTATCTCAGTTGCTGGTGCTTCAATGGGTGCCGTGATAGCGTCAATTGTTGGTGCCCTTTGAATTGTCCTGGGTGAGGCTGAACTAGCAATTTCATTGCTTATCTCAGAAGTTTGTGCTGCGATAAGTGTTGTTGGTTCGTTAATTTCTGCTGTCCGTTGAATTGAGCTGGGTGAGGGCGAACTAGCAATTTCATTGCTTATTGCAGTTCCGGCTGCTTCAAGGGGTGCCGTGATAGTCTCAATCGCTTCTGTCCGTTGAATTGTGCTGGAAGAGGGCGAATTAGCGATCTCATTGCTTATTTCAGTTGTTGGTGTTACACCCGGTGTGGAAGCCTCAATTGCTGGTGCCCTTTGAATTGTGCTGGCTGAGGGCGAATTAGCGCTCTCATTACTTATTTCAGTTGCTGGTGTTGAATCTGATGCCGTGGAAGCCTCAAGCGCTGCTGTCCGTTGAATTGTTCTGGCTGAGGGCGAACTAGCGATCTCGTTGCTTATTTCAGTACCTGTTGCTTCAAGGGGTATTGTGCTGGCTGAGGGTGAATTAGCGCTCTGATTGCTTCTCTCAGTTGTTGGTGTTACATCCGGTGTGGAAGCCTCAATTTCTGCTGTCCGTTGAATTGTGCTAGCTGAGGGCGAATTAGCGCTCTGATTGCTTATTTCAGTTGTTGGTGTTACACCCGGTGTGGAAGCCTCAATTGCTGCTGCCCTTTGAATTGTGCTAGCTGAGGGCGAATTAGCAATTTCATTGCTTATTTCAGTGCCTGCTGCTTCAAGGGGTGCCGTCTGTTCGTCAATTGTTGCTGCCCTTTGAATTGTGCTAGCTGAGGGCGAATTAGCAATTTCATTGCTTCTCTCAGTTGTTGGTGTTACACCCGGTGTGGAAGCCTCAATTGCTGCTGCCCTTTGAATTGGGCTAGCTGAGGGCGAATTAGCAATTTCATTGCTTATTTCAGTGCCTGCTGCTTCAAGGGGTGCCGTGAGAGCATCTATTGGTGGCTGAATTGTGTTGGGTGAGGGCGAACTAGCGCTCTCATTGCTTATTTCAGTTCTTGGTGCTGCAATGGTTGCTGGTGTTGAATCTGGTGCCGTGGAAGCCTCAATCGTTACTGCCCTTTGAATTGTGCTGGGTGAGGGCGAACTAGCGATCGCAATGCTTATTTCAGTGCCTAGTGATTCAATAGGTGTCGTTTGTTCGTCAATTGCTGGTGCCTTTTGAATTGTGCTGGAAAAGGGCGAACTAGCGATCGCATTGCTTATTTCAGTGCCTGCTGCTTCAACGGGTGCCGTGAGAGCATCTATTGATGGCTCAATTGTGCTGAGTGAGGGCGAACTAGCGCTCTCATTACTTATTTCAGTTGCTGGTGTTACACCCGGTGTGGAAGCTTCAATCGCTGCTGCCCTTTGAATTGTGCTGGGTGACGGCGAACTAGCAATCGCATTGCTTATTTCAATTCCTGCTGCTTCAAGAGGTGCCGTGAGAGCAGCTATTGGTGGCTCAATTGTGCTGGGTGAGGGCGAACTAGCGATCGCATTGCTTATTTCAGTTGCTGGTGCTGCAATGGGTGTCCTGACAGGACCAATCCCTACTGCTTTAGCTGGTAGTTCGGTAGCTAAAACGGGTTGCACTAATGTTGGATCGGTTGCCCGCATAACTGGCAAAGCAGCCTCTGCCGAGATCGGTGCCGTGTCAACATCGACCGATTCACTTAATTGTGAGCCTTGGGATTCTGCAAAAAAGGGTGAATTCTTGAAAGGATTATCTGGCGGAAATTCATCCGCCACTTCCTCAGAGAAAAAACCGGAAGGATTGAAAACGGTAATCGATCTTGCTCCCAGCGGGTGCAAAAATTTAGGATTTAGTAAGTTCTGCCCTAACGGATTAGGTGGAAGCAAGGGGTTTTTGATACCAAGGGGTTCCTGGGGTATCGTTTCTCCATCGGGAAAATTGTTCCTTGGTTCTGTGCCCTCATGTTCCGCCATATTTTTGTTGTGTTAATTTCTAGGCAAAGTATCCCAAACTATCGCGTCCACCGGAAATTGAAGAGCCGCCATTGCGTGACTTATCAACCTGTAAACTCTCGTATGAAAGTGTTAACTCTTCAATTGCCACTGCATTGGAATCCGCGCTTAATGAGGCTGACTTCCAGGCAACAGGAACGGCACCAATTAGTGTCCAACACTGCATTGTTTCTCCTGCTGGGTTGAATACCAAAATATTAATGTTACGACGTTCTTTTTTCGGTAGATTATTGCCTTGATTACGCCCAACATCGCTTAATATTTTACTAATCCAATCCCAAAAAACTAAATCATTAGTGATACCCCGCTTGAGGGTCACATCTGAAAATTCTGCCTGACCTAGAAAAATTCTCTGTTGATCGTTGACACCGCCTTCATAGTGTTTTTGAGCCTTGATCGTCACGCCCAAGCCTTGGCACTCGGTGAAACAGGCAGTAATATTACTTTGAATTTCTACATAAAAACGATTGGCAGTAACGTAGTTTAGTTCGCGGACGCTAGTGCCATTTTTGTTCTGTCCATTATTGCGACTTGACGCAGACGACTGTGCTGGTGGCAGTGGGGCGGGCATCAGAAGTATCCTCCGTAGTTTCTACTGCGTTCCCTTTGACGACGTAAATCTTCAAGCATCAATTCATAAACGCGATCGCTCAATTGCCTCAGCAATAAAGGATCGCGCAGAACTTTAGCGGCTGTCTTTGATACCGCAGTTTGGTTATCTTTATCGTTACTGGGAACTAAACCCGGTGCTGCGTACCCAGCCGGACGAGTGCTACTCCCAATGGGTTGTAGATAAGATTGTGTCCCCAGATTAGCGATCGCGCCGGAAACCGCTTGTTGGGAAGAATACCTGTTCATAAAAAAACCAAAACTTCCTGTTATTTTAGGGCATCCGTTTTTGGCTGATTGCTAGACAAAGGTCTAAATTCAGCTAATAGCTATTCACCATTAACCTCTAGGAATCTAACCCACTCTAATCCAGCAGGTAATTATCTAAAAACTATTCTAGCGGTTGTAACGGCACCAGTCCTGCTTTGCTCAGCAATCGCTGTGCCTCAAGAGTTCTCAGCAAATCGGCGAACTTTTGACCAGCCGGGATACGACGGTTATCTCCAGAATAAATAACCGTTATCGGATATGCCAAGGGGTAGGTGCTATTTTTGAAAAATTCTATATTAGGATGATAACTTCCTTTATCATCACAGAGGTCTGTTGTTGGCTCTACAGGCTTCCCATTATCTTGAATTAACGCCTGGATTGCTGGTTTATTTCCGTCTTTTAAAGCTAAGGGATAAGCCGAACATTGACCGAAAACTTTGCTGATTGTGCCAAAGGCAATTCCCCCAACCTCATCATCCTCAAAATCCCGAATCACCTGTCGTAGAGTCTCGAAAGTTGACAAAGGCTTAATTTCTGGCTCGAAAGAGTTTTTAAACAAAGGAGGTGGTTGCTCGCTCTTTTGAATTAATTTTCTAAATAGAGCAATTTTTTGCTCATCTTTAAGAACTCGTTGCTCAAATATTCGTACCGCCTCAGTTTCTTTCGGAATATAGAGTTTTACAGGTAAATCAGGCCCTCCTAAAACTTGCCAATTAGTAATTTCGCCAGTGTAAAGCTGACGCAATTGCTCAAAAGTAATTTGACCCCTGAGAGACTGAGGAAGGCTTTTATCTCGTTTGGCGTAGCTGAAGGCAACAAACACGACCAGCCCATCGTAGGCAACTTGTTTATACTTCAATTCGCTGGTCAAATCACTCACCAAGCTAGAAATCGCAAAGTCTACTTGCTGCGAACTGACTTTCGCGATCGCGTCCTCTCCGGAAGGCTCAGCTTGATAATTCAACTCTAATTTCGGCTGACGTTCTCGGAGCTTGTCTTCTAAAGTTTTGTTCTTTGAGATGAGATTAGCGTGGCGCAGGATATAGCTCCATGTTCCGTCTTTTTCTGCTGTGTAAGTAAACTTACCCGCAGGAATACCAGGGATTTCCTTGATGCAACAAACCAGAAAATCATCATCGGCGGCACGATTACCCGCTTGGGACTTCGGAATCAAAAACCAGATGAGTATTCCCAACAAAGTCACTCCCAAAGCACCCAGCAGCAGCCAGGGAGGACGGCGCAGCTTGGTTTTTTGCTCTTCCGGCGGCACTGTGTCTACAACTACCAGATCGACTGGTTTTTCCGGCGGCAACTTCAACAGTGCTTGTCGTGCTTCCTCAGCACTCTCAAAACTGACATCTAGCCCTAAAAGGCGAAAAATGAACATTTTGAGGTGAGGTTCCACCACAGGCCATTGCTGTTCATCCTTGGGGTCAAGCAGCTGACCGGAAACAGGGTCAGTAGAGCGTCCTACTAACAGGTAAAAAGCCACGTATCCCAAAGCGATTAAGTCTTGGGTAACTGTAGGGATAACGGTTTGGGCAGTTGGCAGATCGAACAGACGCTCCCAAAGCGCCAAATCGCACACATGGATAAAAAATTTCTGGTCGTCTGTCACCATCAGCAGACTATCCAAACTAATATTGCCGTGAGCGATTCCCTGCTGCACCTGACCGGAGGGCAGACTAAACTTTTGACCGTGGAGAAACTCCAGGGTTTGCAGGACTTGGTTGAGAACTTGGCGCACTTGCCGACTGGTCATCGCACCATTGGCGGCAAGGCAGGCGTTTAGAGTTGGATGCGTATCTAAATTGCTCGTGGTAACAAGATAGCAGCGTTCCGCAATCGGGTCAGAAATGGCGTCCCAAGGGTGACGCAAGCGAACATCTTGGACTCTTCCATCTGCTAGAGTCAAACCGGCTGCTAACTCGAAGGTTTGCTGACGCAGGCGGATTTCTTCCTCGTTGAAACAACGGTCGGGAAGCAGGTACTCTTTAATCACAACTGGCTGCTGATCGGCAACCTGAATTCCCTTGTACAGCCGTCCCATTCCCCGGCGTCCCAATAAGCCTTCGATTCGATATCTTCCCCGACGTCCCCGGATCTCACTTTTCTCAGCTAAGGTGGCAGGGAAACTACATTCTGAGCAATATTTGGCGGTTGGATCTTGCTGAACCGTTTGTAACGGTAAGGTACAGCTTAAGGCTTCACTATACTTGCAACGGTACTGTCTGTAGAGGTGGTCAACTCCCTGGACCTGCGGGGTAAATTGAGGCGGCGGTACTTCTGTTAGGTCTGATGGAGTCGTTGGTTCTTCTAGCGTTAGCGGATCGAGTTCGGTTTTGATTTCATCAACGACAGGCGCAATCCATTGGTATTGACTCAACCAACCGTATTGGTGGAGTCTGAAATGGGGGGGGTTCCGCCTTAGATACTCCCTTAGAACAATTTTGGGAATGTTTGTCAGTGCCACCGAAAATTCTCCGGATAAGCGATAGGTGGATGGTAAGTTAACATTGATTTAACGTACTGGGAATATAAACTGATGGCAAAAGAGGAAGTAATAAAACTTTTTAGAGCTGTTCAAACTGACTCCGCCTTACGGGAAAAGCTCAACTCTGCACCCGACTTGGAAACCTTAGTCAAAATGGCTGAAGAATGTGGTTATCACTTTACAGTTGAAGAATGGAAAGATACAACCGGATTTAAGGTAGAAGAGTTGGAAGGGGAATTGTCAGAAATCCCTGGTTTATAAGTTTAATCAGCTGTAAAGAATAATTAGCGCGATAGCGTTAGCGAAGCGAGGCGTTAGCCTAGCGCCGACCTGTCGGTTCGCCTTCTCATTTCACACCCAGCCTTTCACTTCAGCATCGGTGAGAGGTCTTTCCAGTTTGACATATTCGCTTTTTGCTGCTTGCAAAATGTGTTGCATCCCGACCGGCTCATTGGCGTCTGCGGCGATAAAGGCTGCATTTAAGGCAATATTGCGAATGTTTCCCCCGGCGACGTTTAGCCGTGCCAGCTTCACAGGATCTAGCCCTTCAGTCGGTGTTTTTCTGGGGAAGATGCGCTGCCAAATCTCGGCTCTTTGGGTGGCATCGGGGAAGGGAAACTGAACGATAAAACGAATCCGGCGCAGAAATGCCTGATCGAGAGAACCTTTTAAATTAGTCGTCAAAATCGCTAAGCCTCGGTAAGCTTCCATGCGTTGTAGCAGGTAGGCAACTTCAATATTGGCATGACGGTCGTGGCTGTCTTTCACTTCAGAACGCTTGCCAAACAGGGCGTCAGCTTCGTCAAACAGCAGAATTGCTCCCCCAGCTTCTGCGGCATCAAATACGCGCCGCAGGTTCTTTTCTGTCTCCCCGATATACTTACTGATGACAGAACTCAGGTCGATGCGATAAAGGTCTAGCTGCAATTCGCCAGCCAGTACATCTGCTGCCATTGTTTTGCCAGTACCGCTGCCTCCGGCAAATAAGGCGCTGATGCCCAAGCCGCGTCCGCTGCCGCCAAATCCCCAGTTTTCGTATACTTTGGCACGTTGCCGAACGTGAGCGGCAATGTCGCGCAACACCTGTCGCTGTGCCTCTGGCAATACCAGCTCATTCCAACTGGCTCCTGGGATAATGGGTTGAGCCAGGTCGTTGAGTCTCTGGCGAGCTTGTGAACGGCAGGTATCCCACAAGAGGTTGCTGAGCGTTTCTTGAGGGCTGAGAGCTGAGGACTGAGGACTGAGGACTGAGGACTGAGGGCTGAGTGAACAGAGAGATTCTTTATTCTCTCCTCTACCTTTTGCCTCAGTACAAACAGCGTAAATAGAAGGGGCGCTAAGGCTGAAATGGGATACCAGCGTATCTAGATGTCCGTTCAAGCTTTCTGCTGCTTCACCCAAGGCATCTTGCCAGATAGCTCGTTGTTCGGGGGCGGTTGGCTTGCTAACATCAATCGTAATTGAGGGACGCTGTCGCGATCGCCGTCTTTCAGGACTGATGACGATTACCGGACTGGTAATTCCTTCAATCAACGTGGCAATGATATTTTCTCGTGCTGGATCGCTTGTGTCTACATCGTCGCAGTCGAGTAACAGGACACTCTCACTGAGAATCGCTTCCCGATTCCATAGCCGCAGAATGCTATTAAAGTCGCTAGGACTGGTGGGAATGACTTGGGCGGACATCGCATTTAAGTTGAGCTGCAAAAGAGCGCAAGTTGCAGATGCGATCGCTCGTTTGCTGGCAGTCTCATCTCCACATAGCTGCACGACAGGTAACGCCGAACCTTGTTGCGATGCCTGCAACCACGTCCCTGCCAGTTGTTCTGCAACTTGTCGGTGCGATGGCACCAAACTTTGAACCGATCGGTGCAATGGCTCGATAATGCCTATGAGCCGTTCATCTAGATGTTGCACGCCAGCGATGTAGTGCAATATTCGCTCGTCAATTCGCAGGGGACTGGAGGTGAGTGTATTGCCTGTCCCAACTTCAATCAGTTGCCAGCGACGCAATGAGGCAGTGGGGGTGAGTGCATCCCAGTGGGAGTCAGATAGAATCGCCAGCGCTAAGCTCATTGTCGGATACGCCTGCCGCTCGTTGCCTTGAGCGATCGCGCATAAAGAAGGAAAACTGGGGTCAAGTTCCATCCCCACGCACAACAGCAGGATATCCCGCTCAAAATCTGACAAACCGAAGGTTTTGCACAGTTGTTCTAGTGTTGCTGGAGGCGAAAGGTTCGAGGTCAGAGGTAGAAAATCTTCTTCCTGGACTTTTTCCTCTCCTTGCATCTTTGCCGCTTGGCGTTCTAACGCCTGACGCACGCGAGCAACTTCTCCCATGAAGTAGCGCTGATTCGCTGCTTGCCAGCGATCGCTAGTCGTGGTCATCATACAATCGCTACCTTTGGGTCAATATACTGCTGGAAGGTCGGGCTGTCTTTGTCCGTATCTACGCTCAACATACTTTCCGCTCCATCTACGTGTACCCGCACCAAATACTCTCCTGGCTTCACATCTCGAACCGGAATGATTACCGAGGTTGTATCGGCTCGACGCGGTAAAGCATCAAACAGATAAGCGCCTGGGTTATCGATTGACCGTTCGTTCAGCGCCACCACAACTCGCTGCTTGTTGCCGATAGTAAGATTTACTTGCAGCGTCAGGTTCGCCGAGCGCAGTTCATCTCCACTTCCCTGAATGTCGGTAATACTTACTTCTGTAATCGTTGGACGCAATACAAACGGTGCCACATTCGACTCCACACTGCGTTGGAGAGCAGGCTGGAGGCTTAACGCGGGGGTCGAGTTGCCTCTGGATGCGCCGTTAGATTCAACTCCACCGTTTGCTACAGGCGCGCTGGGACTTGAGAGGTGATGAATCACCTGTAGACTTTGTACGCCTGCGCGGAGCGACTCGGCAGAGAAGGCACTTAGGGGCAATGTGACCTGGGTTTCGTGAACTTCTGAAGGCGTCGCTTCCACCTCACCAAGACGCACCCGCGTGATGTTGCTATTCAAATTTTTACCCCGAATCAGCAACGTGCTGTCTGCCAAGATTGCCTGAAACCTGCCCGCTTGAGACACTACCTCCTGAATCACCGGCTGATTGGAAAACGGTACCACACCGCTGAACCTATACTCGCGTACGGGTAAAGCTTTCTGGGCTGCTTCTTCCCCTTCTATCATGACTACGGTCGCTCGGTAAGCCACTGATAGGGTGTATGGGGTTTGGAAGAATACCGACCAAACTTTAGATAAATCTTCTAAAGATAAATCCATTGGCACGAAGCTAATTTCTTCGAGCTGTTCGGAGAGGTTAGAGTCCGCTAAGTAGGTAAAGTTAGAATCAGCGATCGTGTCCCAAATCATTTCCTGGGTTAGAGTTGAGCGATCTTTAAGGGTACGGACGACGCTGCCTAAAAGTCGTTGCGGTTCTAACTCAACCTCATTGCCATAGAGACTGATCATGTAATGCAGATCGAGAGCATTGTGCGATCGCTTTGCCATTTCGCCCTTGCGATTCCGATTCCGCACATCTGCACTGCTGCGCCACACGGGATTGAGACTCACTTGATACAGGTAGATGTTCACTCCCGTCTCTGGGGTGCCACTCCCTAAGTTACTGGGTCGCACCGTTGTCACTCTTGCGCCATCCAGGTCTATTTGTACAACAGCTTGCAAAGTTCTTTGCAAAGCAGCAGTGACAGTAGCGATCGCTAAATAATTGCTCATAAAAAAAATTCAGCAATCAGCTTCGCAAAAAGCTGATTTATTCGTTTTCACAGTTTAGCTTGACAAAGGTTTCTTTTGATAATGACCAGATTCTGACCATTAAGCACTAACTAATCCCAGTTTTAAGGCTTTTACAATTGCTTGCGTGCGGCTGGTGACACTGAGTTTTTCAAAAATTGCTGTTAAGTGAGCTTTAACTGTAGCGACTGTGATGTAAAGGCGGCGGGCAATTTCTTCATTAGAAGATCCTTCAACGAGCCAGTGTAAGACTTCTCGCTCTCGTTCGGTTAAGTGAATGCTCCGACCGGAAAGATGCGATCGCCCTGCATAAAATTGAAACAATCGAAAGAAGCAAGCTGCAACTTCTGGCGATAAATACACTTCATTTTTCATGACGGTGTTAATTGCTTCGCACAGTTGAGTTGCCACCCGGTCTTTAAACACGTACCCGCTAGCACCCGCCTGCATCGCCCGAAACACCCATTCGTCTTCCCGGTGTCCTGAGAGAACTAACACTTTCCCCTTATAGGACATTTCTCCTAAACCGATCAAGGCGGTAATTCCATCTCCAGGGGGCAATTCCATATCCAGCAAAATCATCGCTGGCTTTTGCTCAGCGGTTAATTTTAACGCTTGCTCTACAGAAGCCGCCTCTCCGACAATCTCAAATCGAAAAGAGCCGTTATTACTCAAGAAGTCAAGTAGAGTCCGTATCCCTGCTCGAAAGCGTGGTTCATCATCCACGAGTAAAATCGAAATTGGCGCTGGTGCGGACATTTTAGAGAACCTCAAGGCGACTGTTCGTTTTAGAGGGTGAGTAACTCATTTATCATTCCCACTGACTCACTGAAAATTGCTATCGAGGTAGGGTGAAGGAAAACTGTGCCCCACCAGAAGGCAAGTTTTCTACCCAAATGGTTCCTCGATGGTCGAGGATAATTTTTTTTGCGATCGCCAAACCCAAACCAGTACCGCCTGGACGCTTAGAATAAAAAGGTGTGAATACTTGTTTCAAGTCTTCTTCAGAAAGCCCGGAACCGCAATCGGAAACTTCAACGATTACTTCAGATTGAAAGACTTGCCAATTACAAGTAATCATTCCCCCAGGGGGGCTAAAATGAACTGCATTACTCAACAGGTTGTCAAATACCTGTTTCATCTGCCATCGATCCCCTGCCAGCGTGACCGGCTTCTCCGGATAGCGGATATGCAGTCGTTTTTCTTCTAACCAAGGTTGCAGACCTTGGATACTTTCAGCCAATGTTTTCCGCAGCTCATAAGGTGCTACCTGTAGTTTTGCCTGCTGTCCGCAATAAACCAAATCCGTTAAGTTTTCAATTAACTCATTCACGGTTTCGCGAACAATCCCAGCCTGCTCTTGCAAGCAGCCACATGGCAACCCTAAACATAAATTTTCGGCGTAAAGACTAATCAGTGCCAAGGGATTTCGCAGTTGATGTTCTGTACGACCTAGCACTTGCTCAAGTAATTGAATCTCAGCTTTTTGACGGGAACACTCACGAGACATCACCAGGTAGTGACTCAGTAATTGAGCCTGTTTTTCTACGCCTTGTTGTTGCAGCGAAGAAAGGGGATTTTTACTCCATAACAGCAAATACCCAACTTCTTTGGCTTTCTGCTCGCTGAGAGGGCAAACGTAAGTGTTGTAGCTACAAGCGGCGTCAGCAGATGCACTTTTAGCACGCTTGGTTATTTCGCTTAACTTCAGCGCAGGTAGGGAATCTTCCCACCCCACCTCAGCAAAAAATTTGGGCAACTCTGCGTAATTTCCTTGGCGCTCGTCTGAATAATAGGCTACTAATTGACGCTTTTGGGTATCTAAATCTTGGTAAACAATCCAGGCGGCTACAACAGGTAGTTGTGCGCCTATCTGTTCGAGATGGAGCTTGCAAATACTCCTAAGATCGGGAGGGTACGGTGTACCTAGCGAACCGAGTGTGGAGGAAGGTGGATGCACCTGTACAGCAAACCGTTTTATTCCAACCTTCATCTGTAACTCCCCGCCATACAGGATATTTCAGTAACGTTGAATCGGATGTAAGCACCACTGAATTTTCATTTTGCGGAGCTTGTCATCTTCCGCAAGAAATAAATGACAAATCTAGCTTAGTCGGGGATTTCAGTCTTCATCCGTATTTACACACATTTTTTAAAGTTTCGACCAAAGTCTAATAAACACTCTGGGGTTGTCTTCCTAATCTAGACCTATACAGCCTAAACACCCAGTCTTATGATCCCTGCTGCTGCCCAGACTTTGGCAGAAATCCTGGCTGAAGGGACTTCCCTGCTCAGTACAGAGCAAATTGATTTCAACCACCCTAGTATGCGGCAGGATGTAAGACCAGCACTGAACCTGTTCTGCTACAACATCGGGGAAAACAGTCAGGTAGACCACAGGATTAACCAGGAAAAACCGCATCCACCCACTTTTGGGAAGTATTCCCCATTATGGTTTGACATTTCCTTCCTAGTCAGTGCCTGGGATCGTACCGTCCTGGGAGAACAGCGTCTGCTGTCAGAAGCCTTGATGCTGTTGTTACGTTACCGCTGGCTACCAGAAGAGCTGCTAGCGCCTTCACTACGGGGTTATGGCAACTTGTCAATGACCATTTCTGCCGTTGGGCTTATTGATGCCGTCGCTCTATGGCGTGCGCTGGGGGTTCCATTACGTCCAGCTTTATATGTAACCGTGACAGTTCCCTTTAACCAGCTAGGACAAGGAGAACCAATCACACCTATAGAAGTAGTAGGGAATGGGGTAGTAGGTAGTAGGTCGTAACAATTACCTACTACTCTAGGGGCGACCTGCTAGATCGCCCCTACCAATTACCGATTACCAATTACCGATTACCCACCACTAATCAAGGAAGACTACGCTATGCCAATGGATTATTTTGCTCCTGGTGTCTACGTCGAAGAAGTAGACCGTGGTAGTCGCCCGATTGAAGGCGTAAGCATGAGTGTTGCTGGGTTTGTTGGCTTTACCGAGGATGTACGCGGTGATGCCGAACTGTTCAAACCCATGATGATTACCAACTGGAGCCAATACCTAGAGTATTTTGCCAAACAAGGCTCCGATGGTTACACAGACTTCAACGCCTACCTCCCTTTTGCCGTCAATGGCTGGTTTATGAACGGCGGTGGACGCTGTTGGGTGACTAGCATTGGTACCAAACTCCCCGGTTCGGAACCACCAGCACCGGAGGAAACAGCCACAAAGCTCAGAACCTCTGGAAATCGTCCCTCTTTGATGTTTGCGATTAAGGCATCCGAAGGCGAAGAGGATGGTAGCTCAGCTCTTGCCTTACCCGGTGGACGAGTCAATGTTTCGATCCTTCCCGATGAACCCAAAGCTCCTGAAGATCCAGAGGCAGAACCCCCACTCAACACGGGTGAATACTTTAAAGTCATCGTTAGTCGCGGTGGAGAGAAACTCGAAGAGTACAGCCACCTGACCATGAACCCGGACGTCGAGGCGCAAGTGGGTACCTATGTCATCACTGCGATTAATGAGGGGATTGGCGACCACGAGGCATCTCAATTTTTGTCCGTCACCGATATGTCCACCAGCGGACAACCCCTGTCTCGACGACCTGTCAACGGCACCTATGAAGTCAGCCCTCCACCCGTCATTTCTAGCCCAGAACGCTTTCCACGGGATGTAAATGGGGTGCGCGATGACCGCACGGGCGTCCAAGGGATTTTTGAAATTGACGAAGTTTCGATGATTGCTTGCCCCGACCTAATGCTGGCATACCAACGCGGCCTGCTGGATTTGGATCAGGTTCACGGCATCATGGAAATGATGGTTAGCATGTGCGAAAACAACGCACCCAGCCCCAACTATCGCATGGTGGTTCTCGATCCCCCACCTTGCAAGGGAGGCGGCGAGCCTGTACCCCCTGAGCAACAAAAGCCTCAGCACGTAGCTCAGTGGTTAAGTAACTTCAATCGTCGTTCCATGTTTGGGGCATTGTATTATCCCTGGATTAAAGTGGCGAACCCACGCAATGCCGGACGACCGATTTTGGTTCCCCCCTGCGGTCACATGATGGGGATTTGGTGCCGCACCGATGAGACTCGTGGCGTTTTTAAAGCACCCGCCAACGAAGTTCCTCGCGGTGTCTTGGGTCTAGCCTACGAAACTAACTTCCGCGAACAGGAACTGTTGAACCCGGTGGGGATTAACTGTATCCGCAACTTTGCTAACTACAACCGAGGTTTCCAAGTTTGGGGCGCACGGACTCTGGTAGAACCGGCTAATGTCCAGTGGCGCTATATCAGCGTCCGCCGCCTGATTAGCTACATTGAGCGCTCGATTGAAATCGGTACCCAGTGGGTTGTGTTCGAGCCTAACGATCAAGATTTGTGGGCGCGAGTTACCCGCACGGTCAGCAATTTCCTCGAACGGCTGTGGCGTGCAGGGGCGTTATTCGGTGGTTCGCCTGGTGAATCTTTCTACGTGAAGTGCGATGCCAGTATCAACACCCATGAGACGGTAATGCTGGGTCGTTTGTATGTCGAAATTGGAGTTTGCCCAGTCCGACCAGCGGAATTTGTGATCTTCCGCATCAGTCAGTGGTCTCCTAACCAGTAGGTTAAAACTCTCAGATATCAGCTCTTGATCAAGAGCTGATATCTGAGCTGATATTGAAAAATTTGTAAGGAGGTTTTGAATAATGGCGATTATTACCGTTGAGAATTTTGAATTAGAAATTAAGGGCGTAGGTGACGGTTTACAGTTTAAAAGTGTTGACTTACCAGCATATAAGACTGACGTTCAACACGGTGATGCCCTAATGTCTGGTGCCAAGGGAGCTGTACGGCAAACTCTTACTAAGAAAAGGGAAGCCGCGGTTCAAATTACTTTAGTAACCCTAGCGAGTGGAGATGCAAAAAGCACTAGCTCACTGATGCGAAAGTGGTTGCTACAGTGTATGCCAAAAGCAGAGGATGGTGGCGGTTTTCCAACGAGTGCCAGGATGGCAGAAGGCGTAATAAAATCCTATAACTCAGCCGGAGAAATGGTGGACTCTTGGAAGATGAGCGGAGTTTGGATTTGTAAATATCAAATCGGGAAACTCAGTGCAGATGGCGGGTTGCTTGAAGAAACCTTTACGCTACAGGTTGACCAATTTGATCCAGCTTGATCTATCTAAGTCTGGGTGTTTGAGACAATATTCTTAATTTTGTTCGCTTTAAGAAGCGATCGCAAAAATCATTCCTTTGCACTTTGTAATTGATTGGAAGGTTATTTATGGCTGATGCTGTTGAGTTACTATCTAGTGATAACTACGATGTAGCAATTGGTGATATCAAAGACATCATTATCAAAGAAGTCAGTGGGATGTCAGTAGATATGTCCCCAAAGGGTGCTGATAATGCCATCGGTTCTGGTCCGAAGGGAAAATCGCTGGTTCTCAGTGTTCCAAGTCAACCGAAGTATGGCGAGATAACGCTCGTTTTGGTGCCAGGAGCGCATCAAGGCGGAAATGACGATAAGCTGTGGGAGTGGTACAAGGATTGTGCCTCGAAAGCTAACCTTGGGGAAGCTGCAAAAGCGCGAACTTTACGCAAAGAAATGACAATTAATGTCTATTACTCCGGTTCAGAGGGGAAGGTGGGGTTAACGTACAGCTTTGTAGGCGTGCTTCCCAATAGTTTTGATGTTCCTAAGCGGGACGCAGGAAGTAGCGAACTGGAAACTTGGACGCTTAAGCTTAACTACGAGCGGATGAAGTTTACTGTATCGGCGTAGAAAGAATTTTAAAGTCAACTCCCTGTAAAACTGCGCTGGTGAGGTGAGATGTTACACAGTCTTATTCACCAGTCATTGATTTATCAGCTCGAAAGCTCATTGGTTGTAAGGCGGTATCAACTGTGACAGACTTCCCTGAAATTCTCACCACTTGCCGATTTTTTCTAGAACTAAAACTAAATGGCAGCAATGATGCAGTAGACGGCTACTTTATGGATTGTAGTGGTTTTAAGTCTACCCAACAGGTGATAGAAATCTCTGAGGTGACACCTCAAAAGTGGGGAAAAGATGGGGAATCTAAGGGTCGAATTGTCAGTACAAAAATTCCGGGTAAGGTTAGTTACAGCAATATTACTCTGCGCCGGGGTCTGACTTGTTCGATGACGTTATGGAACTGGATTCAAGCTGTCCAGGATGGAGATTGGGCTGAACAACGACGAGATGGTTCTTTGGTGATTTATAATCAAGCGGCGGAAGAACAGTTTAGATTTGAGTTTCAACGGGCGTGGCCTACTAGCTATAAAATTTCTGATGTGAATGCGGCTGGGGGTGAGCTGGAGATTGAAGAAATAGAAATGACAGTTGAACAGTTAAAACGGATTCAAGTAGCAAGGAATGATTCAAACTGAGTTTGAATTTACTTTACCTAAGGGATATCTCGATGCGGATGGCAATCTGCACCGCAAAGGTGTGATGCGTTTGTCGAGGGCGATGGATGAGATTGTCCCTTTGCGAGATCCGCGTGTTAAATCAAATCCTGCCTACGCTACAGTGATTATTTTGTCCCGCGTGATTGTCCGCTTGGGAGCGTTGGAGGAGGTCACGCCTTCAGTTGTTGAAGGCTTTTTTGCTTGTGACCTGAATTATCTCCAGAAATTTTATCGTCAAATTAATGACCTAGAACAGGAAAATGCAGGATTGAAAGAAGCCACGAACCCCTCTGCAAATCCTGCACTGGCTTCTGATTCCGAGTAACCCGACGAGATGGACAGCGATCGCATCCAAACAGAATTTGAATTTGTCCTCCCTAGAGGATTGGTCGATGCTCAAGGGGGCGTTCATCGCCAGGGGGTGATGCGTCTGGCAACGGCAAAAGATGAAATGTGCGTCCAAAAAGACCGGGGCGTTCAGGATAATCCAGCTTATGGAGTCTTGGTAATGCTCTCGCGGGTGATTACCTGTATCGGTACTGTAACCGAGGTAACGCCTACACTGTTAGAGGGTCTTTTCTCGCGAGATCTGGCATATTTGCGGGAGTTTTACAATCGCATTAACCAGGAGGGGGAAGCTTACATTCCGGTTCAGTGTCCCCAGTGCAATCGTCAATTTCAGGTGGAGCTTTCTCTATCGGGGGAATTCTAGGCTACCCTTCGGACGTACTACGCCAAGAGGTAGCCTTGATAGCTTTTCACTTTCACTGGTCTTTAGAGGATATCCTCAATCTGGAACATCGCGATCGCCGGGATTGGGTGACAGAAATTAGTCAGCTGGTGCAGCCAGAATAAAGTAGGAGTAAGGGCTTGACCCTTACCCCTAATTCACTGCAATGCTTTCCTTTATCGGGTTTGCTTCTGAGTGATATCTACCACTAAGGGTTCTTCCGCCACTGTGCCGAGATTAACTAACTTTAACAAGTCTTTCCAATCGGTCTCTAAGGTGAAATCGCTAGGATTGGCGTTACGTAAGTCAGCTAGAGATGAGAGGGTGTCAAGCCACATCCCAGCTTCTGCATAGATTGCTGGGCGATCGCGCGGTGCTGCTTTCTTTAGATCATTCCTCAGGGCAACATTTGGTTGGACTCGTTGAATCCACCCTTCTACAGAAATATCTGCTCCCCGATCTTCAGCATCGCAAATCATTGATAACGACCAACGGTATTTTTTGCCAGCAACTAACGAGGGTGCATCCTTTTGAGGAAGGCTAACACTCACAACACCTCCTGTGCTAGGAATCGGCAATGTTGTTTCGTATATTACCTGCTGACTTGTTTCGCCGTCATACAGAATAAACTCTGCGTCCTGGGCGGAAGTTTTAGGAACAGCAACAAATAATGTCGGGCGAGCTGCTACAGTCAAACCTACATTTGTGCTGGGCAACAATGCCATGAGCGACTTTCCTTGGGCGGCGCAGCTGCTGCTACCACGCGATGCTCCCGGTTCTCTAGTTTTGGGTGCCCCAACCCTTGGCAGCCTAAATCTTAAGCGCCCTGCCACACGCATTTCCCTACGGTTCAGGCTGGGTTGTTGAATCGGTTTGCTTTTTGTGGTGGCGGTGGCTGGAAAGCTGGTAGCGATCGCACTAAGCCCCACAAACAAGGCTAAGGAGAGTGTTGTGAAATACACAGAAGACTTGTTCACCATAATCTTTAAGTTGTTGCAGTGGGTTTACCTAGCGAGCAGCAAGCGGAGTGCATACAAAGGGATCGAAACACTTTCCAAAGGGATCGCCTCCATGAGGCATCGTGCTTTGTAAATAAACTCGATCGCGACCGTAGTGGTTTTAGACAAAGACTCTTTAATCTTCAACAAAGTTTCCCACTTTTCCTGGCATATCTCTACAAATTAGCGATTAATTTTGTCATATTTCTTGCCTTAGTGGGTACTTAAAATCGCTGGTTTTTGCTTAGTACAAAATTTGATGTTATAACTACTATAAAATTATCTCTCAAATTGGCACTTTTTCTTTTCTCAATCAAAAAAATTATCTATTTGTCCGATTTCTTCTCAAAAGCTTCATAAAGTTTTGTAGTCAATTAATTTTTTGGTTCTTGACGACTCAATTTGCGGCTTAAACAATTTTCAAGGACACAAGGATACATACAAATTCTTAATCTTAATTTCCTCTGTTTAAGCTACACATTGAGCGAAGATTAAAACTCTAGCCCCTAGAGAGGAGGCGGCAATTATATGGTTTCTCAGCTCAGTTCAAAGATTCGCTCCCTGCTATCAAACACAAACAACCTACGCACAGCAGCTTTAAATTTTGGTGGACAAGTTGTTCTCACCAGTGTGGTGGCGACAAGCTTGGTCGTGGGAGCTAGGCAACTAGGGATACTCCAAGGACAAGAGCTGGGTGCTTTTGACCAGCTGACTCGGATGCGTCGTGATGAAGGTCCAGATAATCGCCTGTTGCTGGTGGAGATTACTGAGGGAGATATCCAAACTGAGAAAGGGTGGCCTATCTCGGATGCCACAATTGCCAAAGCGTTAGAGAAACTAGAGCAGTATGAACCGAGAGCCATCGGTATAGATATTATTCGGGATGTTCCGGTCAAAGAGGGGAATGCCAATTTATTGAAGATCCTCAAAGGAAGCGATCGCATTATTACGATCTGCCAACTCAGTGATGGTAAACAGGCAGGATTTCCGCCACCGCCTGGAATCTCACCAGACCAAGTGGGATTTGCTGATTTTGTCAAAGAACCTGATGGATGGGTTCGCCGCAGTCTCTTAGTGGCAAATCCTCCAGTCCCGAACGCTCCCTTAGAGAACCCCCATCTTTGTAGCGATCCCGAAGAGCAAATCACCTCCTTGGATTTGACCCTAGCACTCATGTACCTGCAAGCTGAGGGAATCGAAGCAGAACCTTCAGATGACGGGAATCTGAAGATCGGTTCCACTCTCTTCAAAAGCCCCGATCCGAATGCTGGCGGATACCGGAAAGCCGACACGGAAGGGTTGCAGATGTTGATTAACTACCGTTCGGCAAATCTGCCTGCCCAAAAGATAACGCTCACAGATGTACTCAAGGGCAAGATAGATCCGGCTTTAGTCAAAGATCGCGTTGTTTTGGTTGGCTACACCGCAGTTAGCGTGAATGACGACTTCAACACGCCCTATAGTGCTGCTCAAGAAGGCACTCAGAAAATGCCCGGAGTGGTCATTCATGCTCAGGTTGTGAGTCAGATCCTCAGTGCAGTTCTGGATAAACGACCGCTATTTTGGTACTGGAGTGAGTGGGGCGAAATTGGATGGATTTGGGCCTGGTCGTTGGTGGGAGGCTTAGTGGCATGGCGGATTCGGCGTCCCTTGCTCTTGGTGATTGCGGGAGGGGGAGCGATCGCCCTCTTGTTTGGAACTTGTTATGTTTTGTTTCTCAAAGCAGGATGGATACCCCTCGTGCCCCCAGCATTGGCACTGGTGACAACGGCAGTCGGCGTCGTTTTGATAGATAGAGGATACGCCAAAGCCATCTATCAAGGCGTCAAAGGGTTTTTAAAAATCGATATTGAGATTGACCAGGAAAAGAAAGAACGCCAAGTAGCGGAAATTACAGAAAGTGACTACTTCCAAGAATTGCAGGAAAAGGCGAAAAATCTCAGGAGTCGAGAAAGCAATCCTTCTGAAAAAACAACTTCTAAATTAAAAGTCGAGAGGTCAGAAGCGGCTGAAACAACGGCAGAAACTGACTACTTACAACAGTTGCAGCAAAAGGGAAAAAGTTTCAGGAATCGATCCAATGATGGGGAAGCAGAAGCTACCACTGAGTCAACCGTTGAAATCCCAGAAGCCGCTGAAACAACGACAGAAATCGACTATTTACAGCAGTTGCAGCAAAAGGGACAAGAGTTAAGAAATCTATCCAATGATAGGGAAGCAGAAGCTACCACTGAGCCAACTGTTGAAATACCAGAAGCTACACAGGCAAGCCAAGCCACTGAAACAACAGAAGAAATCGACTACTTACAGCAGTTACAGAAAAAGGGTAAAAAGTTAAGAAATCGGCATCATGATGGGCAAGCAGAAGCTGTTGCGGAATCAAACGTTGAAATACCAGAAGTTGCATTGGCAAGCCAAATTACTTCTCCTGTCGAAGAATTAAGCAATCAGCAGGACGGACAGGGAGAAGCCGCAATTGAGTCCAATATCTCCACCCCAAAAGTCCTCCAGCCAAGCCAAGAAGTTGAAGAAACCGAAGAACTCGACTACTTCCAGCAGTTGCAGCAACGAGCAACCTTGAGAAATTGGGAGGAAGATAGGCAAACCCAAGCTGCTACTGAGTTAAATACCTCAATAGCAGATGTCACACCAGCAAGCCAAGAAACTGAAAGTGAAGAACTCGATTACTTCCAGCAGTTGCAGCAACGAGCAAACTTGAGAAAATCGAGCAGCGACGGGCACGCAGAAACCACTACCGAGTCAAATTCCTCAACAATAGAAGTTCTAGAGACTAGCCAGGAAGCTGAAAGCGAAGAACTCGATTACTTCCAGCAGTTGCAGCAACGGGCAAAAACCGTGAGGAATACAGAGACTGAATCTACCTGATGGCAGCGAGATAAAGCGCTATTAGAGGACATCTACCGATACATCGAACTGAGTATGCTACGCCGGATGCGTAGGCTCGCGATTCACATCATTAGCTGAAGAACAAGGAAGGAAAAGATGAATCAGGAACGAATCGATCAATCACCCACCGATTCCAGCGGACACCAAACTGATATTGGTCTGAATATGCTTGATATGATGAATTTGCCCGATGACCTGCAAAAACTCGTCAACTGGATGATGCGTCAAAAAAACGTGACCTTGCCGGAAGTGGCAGCTCACACTGGCGAAAGTGAGGAAGTTGCCCGCACCCAGTTAGAAGCTCTAGTAGCTCAAGGCGTCGTGCAAGAACTAGAAGAGGGGGAAACACTCCGCTACCGACCTCGCCTTGCCTCTAAACAGCGAAGCAAGCTATCTACAAATATCTGGCAGAACCTGGAGTGAGTAAACGAAATAAGCGTCTATCAAGCTGTGGGAATTAGCCTAAACGCAAGTTTCTATTACCTTGATAAGGTTGTAATCCTATTTGGGTTATGAGGCGCTAGATTAACCCTTCTTCCAGCCCCTCCCTAACGCTTGAAAAAAGGGCATCTGAGAATCTATATGTTGCAACCAAAAGACAAAATGGTATAGCGTATAAGCCGCACGGTTCATTCCCCCCGCCCTTGAGTGGGCTTTCTCGATTGTTTTCTATTAAGGATGAAGAATCCTCTCACATATTGAGGTAAACCATGTCAAAAATTGTGTCCATCCACTCATTCCGGGGTGGCACCGGCAAATCAAATTCGACGGCGAATCTGGCAGCTTTAGTGGCTCGCTTTGGGTATCGCGTTGGTATCGTTGATACCGATATTCAATCGCCAGGAATTCACGTGCTTTTCGGTTTCGATGAGCAGAAGATGGAACACTCTCTCAATGACTACCTGTGGGGTCGCTGTTTAATTGAAGAAGCTGCTTATGATGTCACCTCAGTTTTAAGAAAAACTGGCGTTAAAGGCGGCAGCATTCATCTGATTCCTTCTAGTATCAAAGCAGGGGATATTACTAAGGTTCTGCGCGAGGGATTTGATTTTGGTCTCCTCAATGACGGTTTCCAAGAGATAATGGAAACCTTAAATCTGGATTACTTATTTATTGACACCCACCCAGGTCTTAACGAAGAAACTCTACTTTCTATTACTATCTCTGATATTTTGGTGCTAATTTTGCGTCCAGACCGCCAGGACTTTCAGGGGACTGCTGTGACGGTGGAGGTGGCTCGGAAATTACAGGTGCCTAAGATGTTGCTGCTAGTAAATAAGGCGCTACCCGTTTTGGATTTTGATGCCTTGAAGCAACAGGTAGAAAAAACCTACAATGCTCCGGTGGCTGGAATTTTGCCGCTTTCAGAAGAGATGATTCAAATGGCAAGCAGCGATCTCTTTTGCCTGCGGTTTCCAGATCATCCCTTGAGTAAGGTGATGGAAAAGGTTGCCAAGATGATTATGGCTTAATAGGTAATTGTCAGTGCAACCGAAAAAACAACTGAATTTGTAGGGACGGGTTTGACAAAATATTGGTGATTAGCTAAGCATATTGATAAACTTCCCTACACTATGGACTTTTGCTAATTTAATTAATTGCCCGTAACCATTCGCAAAATAGTTTGGGGAAGTTGGGTTATCTGCTGCCAAAGGTCTTGGGGGCCAATGCCAAAGAAGAGTTGTAAAACGAGAACAACTGCCGCAATTAAAATGGCTGTGCCGATGCTGGCTTTCACTACCTTAATGAGTAAGGTGAAGACTAACCAGGATACGATGAGTGCGGCAATTAGAATGATTAAGTCTACTGGCATGGACGTTACTCTCAAAGGTATTCATCAGGCTGGAGAATTTTGACAAGGTAACAGAATCTTTGCTTGGCTAGCTCGAAAATACAGAGATAGTTTTCGTGAAGTCACCTTTGCGAACTTCATTTACCTGGCTTCAAGCTTTAGTCTGTAGGAAACTTGCTTTTAATTCCCGATCGCCTGTCTAATTTTCCCCGAAATAGCGATACTTTTACTTTGATTTACTCTCCACCGGGCATATAAAGCAGACGCCATTGCCCCTTCACTGTGCCAAAGACGGCTTGATATTCAAGGGGAGAATAAGCAAAGCGATTGGAAATGTAGCCCGGTTTTCCATTTGGCAAAATTACCGCAGTCCACCCGTTGATGGAACTGTAATCTTCGCCTCGTTGCGCCCGTTCTCTGGCGCGTTGTTCTTCGATTTGACGATTGACTTTGACGACTTCGTTTGAGAGTAAGCCGACTACTGGACTCTCTACGCTGGGTTGCGATCGCACGTTCACATTTTCACCTACAACGATGACGCGGCTTAATTCGTAGGAAACGCCATCGGCAGAATTTGGTGCGGGATACTGTCGAGCAAAATCGCGCGGTACGGTGTTACAAATCCAACCTGGAGATTGGGGGTCAACGTCCGGTTGCCCCTGGTTAGTGGTTTGAAAACAACCGGCAGCTAGGGCTTTTTCTAGCCATCCCCAGATTGGGGCATTGTGATTTTCTAGCTTCAAATCGGGGAGGGTGCTGATGCCGTGACCAATGCCAATTTGGTTGGGGGGCAAAATGGATTGCAGAAACTCAGCATCGCGCGATCGCACTGCTTCCCGCAACTGTTGCCGAAATTGAGCGAAGTCACTTTCTGGGTTTACTTCATCTACCAGAACGATGCGTTGATGGGGAAAGTTATGCAGCTTTGGCTGTATTGCCACATCCGCTTGAGTCTTTATCTGTGGCGTTGTGGCTTCAACTGCATCGTTGTTGGTTTTAACGGTGGAAGCGATCGCAGTTGGTTCTGGGAGCGAAGTTGATTGCGGTATATTTGTTTCTATGCTTTGTTGGTTCTGTTCCCCAGTTTGGCGACCGGCTGTTGCTAGAGTGGCACCAGTAATTGCCGAAATCGCAACTGCCCCCATAATCAAAAAGTATATTTTTTTCATAACTAATGCCGATAACGTCTTTTTGTTACCTACAGTTGAGACGCTAGGATTTCAGGCAAAGTTATTAAATTTTTGTTTTTAAATACATGAATATGCCGGGAGGCTGATGATTGGCGCTCCCAGCAAAGGTCGTATATTATTTCTCTTCTACATACATTGGAGGCTCAATCGCAAAATTGTTTAGCTGCCCCGCTTCATCCAGGATGTAACCCTCGGTCGTATCTAAACCAGTTCCTTCTTCTTGTTCTCTAGCTGCTTCAACTTGGTGTTTATTCAGCTCTTTGTCCACATTAGATGGAATCACCGCATCTGCTGCATTCACGCCCAATACTGATTGCGATAATTGAACTCCAATGTGGTTGTTTCCTGGTGCCCCTCTTCCCGGTTCTGCTTCGCTGGGATCTTCTGGCAATACTGGATTTTGTTCGTCGCTCATGAATTTTTCTCCTATGTTATTTTAAGTTGAGCGTAGTCTGTTTATTACGATGTTTCTATTTATGAAGGTAGCTTAGTTAGTATCGCTCTTTACTCTTTCGCGGGTATTAAATTGGTAAAGGCAAAGGTAGAGAGCGCAGCGGCATTGCTTGATAGCAGAGGCTTGGCTTGACGCTGGATAGGCGAGATTTCCTCTGACACGGAAAAGACGAGATCGCATTGAACTCCTCTCAGCACGTCGGTAATTATAGGGAAATCGCAGCCAGAACCAAGCTTAATCCTTTCACAGTAAAATAAATTTAAAAAATCCATCTTAGTGCGGATATATCGGTAAGCACAATGAATAGGATTAGCAAATCTGATTGTTCTAAGAAATCGGGTTTGGGGTACTGTAACGCAATTTTCAGTTTATTTCGCTCGTTTTGCGGAAATTGTCTTTCAATTTTCCGGTTTTATAATAAACACGCTAGTAAACAACTCCTTTCATGGCATCAATCGCCCGCAAAAACCTATTTGAGGATATTCCCCGCTTCCTGGCAGCTCAGGCGGGGATTATGTTTGCAGTTAGCTTAGTCACTATTCAAACGGGTATTTTCAATGGATTTACTCGCGCTACGACTTTGCTAATCGACAATTCCAATGCTGATATCTGGGTATCCTCAGCGGATATGATTCACATGGAGCTGACACTACCCATACCCGCGCAGCGAGTTGTTGAGGCTCGACGGGTAGAAGGCGTAGAACAAGCTGAACCGCTGATTGTCCAAGCATCTTTGTGGCGAGATTCTCGGAACAAGATTTCACCGATGAGAATCATCGGATTCAATCCAGCCGGAGAATTATTTAGTCCAGGGAAAGTTATTCAAGGAAGTTTGAGTGCCTTAAAGCAGCCTTACACGGTGATGCTGGATAAATCTAATTTGCGTCCTTTGAACATCAAACAAATTGGCGATGTTGCTGAAGTTGGCTCATTTAAGGCACAGTTAGTTGCTCTGACGCAAGACACTCAATCAATTACATCGAATACTTTTTTGTTCACCTCGTTGGAGACTGCCAACGCTTACGCAAATTCCCGCGTAACGACGAGTTTAAACTGCAAGCTCCAATCGGGTGACATAAAGTGTACCAGTGCGTCGGCGAGTTTTAATAACCCACCCGCTGCGAATAATCTATCTGCTCCTGCACCCCAGAAATTAACTCCTACTGATTTAATCACTTATGTATTGGTGCAGGCAAAGCCCGGTCAAGATTTACAGCAACTCAAGAAAAAGTTAGAAGCAGCACTACCAGATACCCGCGCTTATACGAAGGCTGAAATGGCATCGCAGACGCGGGTTTTCTGGCAGCAGCGCACGGGAATTGGGTTTATTTTGGGCTTGGGTGCCGTTGTTGGCATTATTATCGGGATGGCGATCGCAGGTCAGATCCTCTACGCTTCTGTATCTGACCACTTAAAGGAGTATGGTACGCTCAAGGCGATGGGAGCTTCTGATTGGAAAATTTACGGTGTGATTGTCGAGCAGGCGCTCTGGATGGCGGTTCTGGGCTATATTCCCAGCATGGTTCTTTGCCAGGGGTTGGGAGCTTGGACGTTTGCTACTCAGGGAATCATCATTTTAATCACGCCTGGAAGTGCGATCGCCATCTTTGGGATTACGACTCTGATGTGTGTTGGTTCAGCTATCTTCGCTATCCAAAGAGTGACTCGTGTCGATCCGGCTATTGTTTTTAAGGCATGATTTTAGAATTTTGCCGCTTTAGGATAATAGTCGATGGTTTTCAGGAACCTGATATACTCAATGACCATCAATAATAAATGTAGATGTCTGTTTTATCCTAACTGATAGTGAGTTGAACTTTATATTGGCAACAGGGCGGAACAATTAGAAATTAAAACATTATACAAACCTATTTTGGAGAGTATGCGTACTTTAAGTAGGTGAGTGTAATTCAATCTTACTTGAAACGGTGAGGGGAGCAGGGTTCGTACTACCTAAAGTCACACCTACTATTTAGTCCCTAATGTCAATCTCCATAAAATAGATTGATTCCTGCTCGCTATTCAATAGTCGAACAGCCTTTATCTAGAGCCGGAGGCATTAATGTTCGGTTTCTTCTTAAAGCCTGCATCTGATTCTTTCCTTCGATGCTTCCGTTGAAATTTTGTCCGGAGTATGGTTACTTAAGACAGATTGCATTTAGTAACTCGTTGTAGTTTAGACCTAACGAATAGAAATTTTGATGATTCTTTCCCAAAGCAACCGTACTCAATTTGCCAGTGTCCGAAATCTAGATGCTATTCCTTCTATGAGTTCGCTTCAGGCTCACAGAAAAGCCATTATCGGCATCGGAGTAGAAATGGTATTCCAGTCGGGAGGATCGCGTTTCCAAGCCCTTAAAAGAGTCAATCTGGAAATCTTCAAGGGCGATATTCAACTATTGATGGGGCCATCTGGATCGGGTAAAACGACCTTACTCTCAATTTTGGCTGGGATTTTGACGCCGACTGCTGGCAGCGTACACTTGCTGGGGGAAGAGATTACAAGGATGTCTCGGAGCCAGTTAGCAAAGTTCAGACTGGAAAATATTGGCTTTATTTTTCAAGGATTTAACTTGTTTCCGGCGCTGACTGCGGCTGAGAATATAGAAGTAGCGCTGAATCTGAAAGGGATTCGGGGACGAATGGCACGGCAACAAGCACAAATTTTGCTAGAACAGGTGGGATTGGCGGATAAGGCGAAAAATTTACCCCGCGATTTATCTGGGGGACAAAAACAACGGGTAGCGATCGCTCGTGCTTTAGCTGGCAATCCTCAGTTGATTATGGCAGATGAGCCTACGGCGGCTTTAGATTCTCACTCCGGACACGCTGTGATTGAGTTACTGCGTCAGCTCGCCAAGGAAGGCGGTTGCACGGTTCTGATGGTGACACACGATAGTCGAATTATGGATGTTGCCGATCGAGTGTTGCATCTAGAAGATGGAAGGTTGAAGGCATAACATCTAATTTGTGAATCGGGTCATTGATAGTTTGTTGCTGTTTGGGAATGGAGAAGTGGAAATGAAATTAGGCCTGCCTTCTTTCCAATTCCCCATTCGTTTTAAGAATTATGAGAGCGATCGCAACTTTAGATTTAGATGAGAAGGCGGCTGAGGTTGGATGCGATCGCTTCAACCGAGTAGTGTCCCTGATGCGATCGCCTTAAATATTATTTCCTGGGAAAAACTCTTTGACGACTGCGGCAACTCCCAACGCCGCAGCTGCTACAGCGCCCCATTTAACCGGCGGATTCTTATCCAGCCAGTCAGTAAAGGAGGGAATCGTTAGATTGCCAAAATCTCCTTCTACTTTGTCATGGCTGAGAATCGGCTCGTAAAGATTATCTGGCGCATCTTCAGACTTTGGCTCGTTCGTTTTCTGAAAATTGAAGCCGATGAGAACCAAAATTTGATCCACCAGTCCCGGTGAGATGCGCTGAACCACGTCTAACATCTTGCCCACATCCCCCACAATAAAGTCACGAGTGGGGTGTTCGGCTACGTAGAGAATCGCATCGGCAACAAGGTTCGGCTCATAGTAAGGCGGTATTCCCGTCGGCTTGACGCCTAATTTCGTGCGACCGTTGTTGTAGAAGGGCGTGTTGATCACGGATGGCTTCACACTCGTCACACTGATGGGGATTCCCTCATGTTGCAGCTCGACGCGCAGAGATTCTAGAAAGCCCTCAACCCCGTGCTTTGCTGAGGAGTAGGCACTCTGGAGGGGTAATGAACGCCTGCCTTCCATTGAAGAGATGTGGATCAGCGCCCCGCGTCCTTCACGCTTGAGATGAGGTAGCGCCGCCATTGCTCCGTATACCTGCCCCATCAGGCTGATATCGATAATCCGCTTAAACTCTTCCGGTGTTGTATTGTCGAAAGTGGCGAAAACGCCCGTGGCGGGGCAATGCACCCAGGTATCGAGTCGCCCGTATACCTGCACAGCTTTATCTGCGATCGCTTTTACTTGCTCGAAATCCGTGACATCAGCAACGACTGCGACTGCTTCACCGCCTTGTTGCTGTATCTCATCCACCAAAGACTTTAACCCTGGTTCGCTGCGAGCTGAGACGACTACTTTTGCGCCTCGGTGGGCAAACTGCAAAGCTGTCTCGCGCCCGATGCCGCTAGAAGCGCCAACGACGGCGACGACTTGCTCTGTGATTGGCTTTAATTGCATTGTTGCTCATCCTTTTATTAAAGTTGCCGACGACAAACCATTCACCTTTGCAGCTCAATTGCATCCAGGAACGTTGCCTTAGTTGTCAAATGTTAAGTTCTATTAACTAACTTAATCGACTCACGGCGGGTTACATCAGTCTCAGGGTTGACCTCAAGGTTGACAATGGGGATGGGAGTAGCGCCCTTTGCCTAGATTTTGCGATCGCTGGATAGCTGACTTTTACAGAAGTCAGCTCCGAATTCGTGCAGGTAGTCCACGACTGAATTTTCCAGAATGAGAAAAAAAGAAAACAATTTATTTAGCGCCAATACAGAAGCAAGAAGAAGCGAACAAATTTTATAACAGAGCGATAATAGACTAAAAAATATAAGCAAGTGAATACTTTAATAACTTTATGAACACAGCAACAATTACTTTACCTTCTACCCTCAAATTAACAATTGACTTGACAGACGAGCAGTTTTTCCAGTTATGTCAGAACAATCCGGATTTAAGATTTGAGCGCACAGCATCGGGCGAATTAATCATTATGCCCCCTACAGGTAGCGAAACTGGAAATCGTAATATCGATTTATCGTATCAACTCCAAGCTTGGAGCCGGCAGAGCAATCTAGGGCTTGCCTTCGACTCTTCGAGTGGCTTCAAACTACCGAATGGTGCAGATCGTTCACCTGATGCGTCTTGGGTAAGACACGATCGCTGGGATGCTTTAACCCCTGAAGAACAACAGGGATTTGCGCCTCTATGTCCTGATTTTGTGGTTGAGTTACTTTCTCCTAGCGATTCAGTGAAAATCGCACAAGCGAAAATGAGAGAGTATATGGAAAATGGCGCTCGATTGGGTTGGTTAATTAACCGGAAAAACCAGCGAGTAGAAATCTATCGCCAAGGTCAGGATGTGGAGATTTTAGAAAATCCGGCAAATTTATCAGGAGAAGATGTGTTTCCTGGATTTATATTAGATTTAAAACAAATTATGTAGTTTTAGACAAGGTCGTGCCGTTTTTGTGGGAAAGCGATCGCAGTCGTATGTGAATAAATGTGATCAACAGCCGTGAGTGCTTACAGGCGATCGCAAAAAGTCTTGTAAAATCTTGCCATTCGATATAATGAACAGATGTTGGACTTTAATTCCCTCTCTGAGTTTTCACGCGCCCACTGTATCGCCATTTGCGCGTTTCTGGTTCCAGCCAACTTGGGTGCTACCATCTGGACAATGATTCTGGCTGCACTCTGTCGCCCTCAAGTTCAGGTGTGGCGGAGTGCTGGAGTGGCAACCGTCTTTGCTCTGGTGATGGTGCTACACGTCTTTACTTGGTTCCAGGTTGGGGTAGTGCTGCCTCCCACCTATATCCTGCTATGTTTGGGAAGCACCTGCCTGGTCATGAATATTCTAGCGATCGCCTACAACTACAATACAGTTGTCCTCCGCAAACGCTACCCTAATGCTTCTAGCGCTATCAACCACCCCTGAAACAGCTTCATGTCGTCAGTATTGCCTCGCCTTTGGTTTGATGCTTGTAGTAACAACGTTAGGCAATGCTGGCTTCTGATGGATGTGCGCTCACACAGATATCATCCCAGGTTTTGTTAACAAAGATATTTTGTAGCTTGCTAGCCAAACTCCAGGTACTCATCAAAGATTAGTTTATACCTGTGGATTGAATGGCGATCTTAACCAACTGGCAGTAGTTGCTTAACTTTTTATAGCTCCATTTATTACTTAATGATGACTCATGGTTAATTGCTAAGTGTTGAAAAGCAATTAGCCATTTGTTGTTTTTTGTTCAGAAAAACAGTGTTTTTTAAAAGTCTGTAAAAACACCTTAGAAAATTATAAATAAATGTAAATGCTTGTCAATGCCTTTGGGTATAATTCTCTTGATAGATCACAAAAGCATAGAGGATGAATTAGCTTTGTTATAGTTATCACCGAGAAAACTATGCTAATTTCATCCAGGCCAGTAAAAGATGTATTCTATTGCCCAGAAGAATCTAATTTTTATTCTCAATGTTTAGAAAGTTTAGTTTTAAATGAGGGCGCTCATGGTAAAACTATTATCGAATTTGGTTCAGGAGATGGAACCCCAGTCATTAACTCCTTAATGAGAACCAGATTTGATGGAATTATACATGGCTTTGAACTCAATGACTTAGCCTGGAAAACTGCTAAATCAAATATTCAGGAATACGAACTTAGCGCCCAATATATCATCCACAATACTTCTTTCTTTGAGGCATCTCTTCCCAAGGCCGATTATCTGATTTCAAATCCACCATACCTTCCAGCGCCAGATGAGAATATTTATCAACCCCTGTTACATGGGGGTACAGATGGGTCTAAAATTGCCAAACGGCTTTTATCTTTAGATTATGAAAACGTCTTACTAATGCTCTCTAGTTATTCTAATCCGGAGGGCTTTATTAATTATGCAATCATGCAAGGCTACTCGATTGCTAATTTTATCGTCTCCCCTCTAAACTTTGGTTATTACAGTTGTGAGCCAAAGGTTAAAAACACAATTAGAGAGTTGCGAGAAAAGAAAATGGCTTTTTACTCAGCGAACATCTATCTTTTAGCAGGTGTTTTGTTTAGGAAGCAGCAGAAATGTCAAGTGGATTTATCTACTGAGCTGATTCAGATCATGACATCTTTGTAAAAGCTTGAACGGGGAGGGGGAGAGCGATCGCTAAAGAATCTTTCCTAAACCCAAAAGCCACTTTAGACGGGAACGAATCAAGGGTATTGAGAAGTTAACAGTTCTCAGTGCCCTATTCTTATTGTTTAATTTCTAACTAAAACTAGAAAAATTAAAATTTATTCTCGTTCTCAGGGTTCAACCCTGAGAACGAGAATGGAAGACGACTGACTGTTAACAAGTCGGCAAGTATTTTAGGCAAAATGTATTTTATCGATTGGCCTCTCGATCCGCTTCTCTTGCCGAACGCGCGATCGCTACACCAGCGCGATCGCCCATTAGCTTCTCTTGGTCATATCCCAGGACAATTTCCCAAGCATCATTTGGGTACTTGTCAACCAACGGCATCGCCACATCATCTAACATCCATTGACCGTGACGTTCGTCTTCCCGAATGTGCAGTTCCCAGTAACCCATTGCTGCATCAGAAAGGTTCAACCGTTGCGCTGCGGCTAGATAGGTTTTGTATGCCGCAGGACCTGCCACTTCAAAATAAGTCAATCCACCGCAGTAACGCAAGAAATAAATTTTGCGCTCAGTAACGAGAAAGTTATGATTAGCGCAGGCTAGCACTTCCCAAGGTACTAAATCGAAGTAGCCCTCTGGCTCTGTGTTCATGCCAAACTCGTCAAGCATCTGGGCAAAAAAGGTAGAGTGCTTGCGGGAAAGGCGACCGTTGCCGTACTCTTCCAACAACACTTTGACGAGGGTACATTGTACTGCGTTGGCGGTGCCTCCCAGAATGCGCGACAGGCGGCTGCCTTCAACTAAGCCATCAAAGGAACCAATTGCCAAGATTCGGCGATAACCAGCCTCTGTTGTCTGCTCCCGCAAGTAGCGACTACCTTCCGATAGGGGAGGATCTAAGTCGGCTGCACCACGCTCGCTCAGCGCTTGCTTGACATCGGCTGGGGAAAGTTTTTGGAGTGCTTCTACGTCAAAGTGTGCCAGTTCCCACTCCTGCCAAGCGGACTCGATTTGGTTGCGAACTTTTTGCAACCAAATTGAGCGTTCGTTGGTGTAATGGCGCAGATCGTCATACCAAAACAGCTTGAGCCGATTGATGCGATACAGCACGCGCTGCAAAAAGAGGTGTGCGGCTTCAACTAGCTCATCACCACTTCCTACCTTGTAAGCCGCCTCAATTGCGGTAGCGATCGCACTTTCAACGTCGCTTGCTAGTTCAGGCTGTGCAGCCAGCTTGTTGTCTAAATCTTCCATTTCGAGCAATTTTACAAATTGCTGCTCAGATTCGTTGTAGCTTGTGGCTGTTTCTTGACTCGTTGCCGTATTCGTTGGTTGAAAATCAGTAATCGCGACCATAATTGCCCATGAATTCCGTCTTTGCACTTTTTTGATGCTAGTGCTGTCTGCTTGGAACAATTGTCGGTCTGTGGGGGGAACTTGCGATAGCCAAACGTATTTCTACCTAAATATATAGGTGTTTGAAGATTAACCACAAAGACACGAAGACACAAAGAAAACTTCGTGCTTTCTTTGTGTCTTTGTGGTTCAACAAAACTTTTTTGCTACGGTACTATGCGATCGCTGCCACCGCAGACAGTAATCCTTGGAACAACCCAATGCCATCCGTACCGCCCAAAATCGCGTCTGAGGCGCGTTCTGGATGAGGCATCATCCCTAGCACGTTGCCTTTTTTATTGCAAATACCCGCAATATTATTCAAAGAGCCGTTATGATTCTCGCCGTGATAGCGGAAGAGGATTTGCTGGTTATCTTCCAGCCTTGCCAAAGTATCGGCATCCGCGTAGTATCGCCCCTCTCCGTGGGCAATCGGGAGGGTAATGACTTGCCCCGTAGAATAAGCTTGCGTCCAAGGGAGATGGGTGCGTTCGACTTTGACGGGAACGCGATCGCAAATAAAATGCAACTCTTGATTGCGGGTAAGCGCCCCTGGCAAGAGTCCCGCCTCTGTTAGCACCTGAAACCCGTTGCAGATACCCAAGACAAACTTCCCTTGCTGGGCGTGTTTAATCGTTGCTTGCATCACCGGAGAGAAACGAGCGATCGCGCCACATCGCAGATAATCGCCGTAGCTGAAGCCACCCGGAATCACTACCACATCGAGATCGGAAATATCCGTGTCTTCATGCCAAACCATCCGCGTTGGCTGATGTAGCAAATCGCGAGTCACATAGGCGACATCGCGATCGCAATTAGAACCCGGAAACACAACAACCCCAAATTTCATATTGCTAATCGCTAATGGAAGACTGGCTAGCCAGAAGTCATCAGTAGCGATTGGTTCTTCACAAATGACCCATCGCTACTAACTACCAACTACCTAGCCCCTATTATCCTAAAAGAATATCTCCGTCTCTATCTGACCCGACATCTCAGTTAGGTCAAACCGATAGTTTTCCGTTACCGGATTCGTCAACAACTGATCGCACATCCGATCTAATTGATGCCGCGCCTCATCCTCACTTTCTGCCATCAGAGTCAGTTCAATATACTTTCCGATTCGCACCTGCTCAACATTGGCATATCCCATATGCCCCAACCCAGACTGTACCGCCGTGCCTGCTGGGTCTAAAACTGAAGGGCGCAGAGTCACGTAGATTTTCGCTTGATATTTCCGATTCACAGCCATTCCTATAAATTATTCCCTTAGATAGGTGATATTTGTTTTATTCTAAGGGGGGAAGGGTGTGAGCTGCGTGAAGTTCTCGCAATTTAAGCTGGAAAGAGATAAAGGTATCAGCGACAACCTGAAACATATTAAGGATATCTAGCAAAACTGAAGACCATGAAAGCCCAACGCACCCGCAGTCAGGAGCGTATTTTGAATCTGCTCAAGACGATGAACCGAGCTGTCTCAGCTCAAGATATTTATGTAGAACTTCGCAATCGTAGCCAAAGCATGGGACTAGCAACCGTCTATCGTTCCCTGGAAGCCTTAAAACTGGATGGTGTCGTCCAGGTACGGACATTGGCAAGTGGCGAATCGCTCTACAGTTCCGTGCAACAAGACAAGCATCACCTGACTTGTTTGCAGTGCGGAGACTCGATTCCCATCAATCAATGTCCAGTCCATGAGTTGGAGAGCCAGCTGCAACAATCGCACTCGTTTAAAATTTTCTACCATACTCTGGAGTTTTTTGGACTGTGCGATCGCTGCTGTGTTGCTCAAGTTGCTAGCGATGCCCTGGATTAACTGTCCTCATCTAAATCTAAAAATTGAGCTTGGTTCGTGTCTCCGACAATCGAGCGAATGCCTTCCAACGTGGCTGGGATAGTACGCGGGTCCATAAACATCACCTTGCTGCTACCGCTCTTGCCAATCGCCATCCCCATTTCTAGATAATTCTGAGCGAGTAGGTACTGGAGAGCTTCCTGGGCGTTGGGGTCGGTTTTGAGCGTTTTAGAAATCACTTGCAACGCTTCAGCAGTAGCCTGAGCCTTGAGAACTTGCTGCTGCCGTTCCGCCTGCGCTTTGAGAACAATCGTCTTTTGTTGCCCTTCTGCCTCCAGAATCGCGGATTTTTGACGGGCTTCTGCTTCCAAAACTTGCGCCTCAGCCTTCCCTTTAGCAGAGTTCACGGCTGATTCGCGTTCGCCCTCAGAGGTGAGAATTGCCGCCCGCTTGCGACGTTCCGCCGACATTTGCAATTCCATCGATTCCTGCACAGCCCTGGAAGGAACGATATCTCGCAGTTCTACCCGCGTGACCTTCACTCCCCAAGGATCGGTAGATTCGTCCAGTTCTCTGAGCAAAAGTTCGTTAATTTGAGTCCGGGCAGTAAAGGTTTCATCTAGTTCCAGCTTGCCCATTTCTGCTCGAATCTGCGTCAGCACCAAATTCACCATTGCTGACTGGAGATTTTCCACTTTGTAGTAGGCTTTCTCCAAATCCAGAATGCGCCAGTAGACGACAGCATCAGCGGTAATCGAAACGTTGTCGCGGGTAATACATTGTTGGGGAGGAATATCGAGAACTCTTTCCCGGACGGTTGCTTGGTAAGCGACTCTTTCGTAAACCGGGATCACGAAATTCAAACCGGGTTTGAGTTTTTTGCCGCTATATTTACCTAAAGTTTCGACTAAAGCTTCGTTTCCTTGCGTAACCACTTTGACGCCTGAGAGGGCAGATCCGCCTAAAACTAAAGCAATTAGTAACCCAAAAAATCCTTCCATTGTGAACCTCGTTTTTACAATATCGCAGATTGATAAACCCTAGAATTAGGATTTCAACAGGTGTTCTGGAAGCACGACCAGAGTTGTGCCTTCCCGTCTGACGACGTACACTCTTTGATTAGGAGCGATCGCCAGTTTCTCATCTTCACATCGTGCCTTCCAAGAATTTCCTTCGTAGAGTACCCGCCCCATCTCTCCTGGCAAAATCTCTGTTAAAGTCTGACCCTCGGTTGCATCTTCCATCGAAGACACCTTTCGCCTCGGCATCAAGCGATGACCCAGGTAAACGAAAGCAATTGAAAACACTAACCAAAGCACCACCTGTAAAGCCGCCGGTAATGGGAGCAGCATGACTAACAGTGCCACCACGAAGGCGCTGATTCCCATCATGAAAGCGGTAAAAGCTGTTGGTACAACTAGCTCTACTGAGCAAAGGATCGCCCCTACCAGTAACCACAACAAAGTTGGGCTGAATCCCAAAGGCTGGAGCGCCAGCTGAATGAGTAACGGAGAATCAAACAACCCTGCTAGAAACCAAATCGTCATAAAACTCAATCCCTTCTTGATATCCCGGTAAGGATAGTTATCAAGGTAAGATGAACTATTCCAATGAAAGCCAGTTAGGATTGGGAAGGCATCTTGCCTTTCTGTTTACTACAACATTTCATCTATAAATTTCCTAGAACCCAGTGGAATTTTTCCTTAAGAATCTCTTGGAAGCTTTTTTATAAAAATTTCAGTTTATGAACAGTTCCCAGTTAAAGAGCGATCGCTATCTTTGGGCAACTGGCTCAGTTGCTGCAACGATCCCGGTCGGAGAATTCGTGCAAGACAGATATCAAGTTGTTGCACCTCAAGTTTGGCTCGATACTCAACCGACACAGCCGCCTCAGATCCCCGAACAGTTCCCGGAAAATCTTTACCCTTACCTGCGCTTATATCCCCAGCGGTTTCATCTCCCCGAAGTCTATGGATATGCAGCAGTGGGAAATTCTCCATCCCCGACTGAGATTCTGTTGCTAGAAAATGTCCCGATGGATGCCACGGGCAAGCTATTTCCTTCCATTTTGGACGCTTTGCCCCAAGCATCGGCAGTCCGCCAGATTTACTGGCTCTGGCAAATTCTGGAACTTTGGACGCCGCTGGCGGAATTTGGGGTAGCTTCTAGCCTTTTAGTTGCGGACAATCTCCGAGTTGAAGGGTGGCGGTTGCGGCTGTTAGAACTTTACGCCGACCCAGTCACCGACCCAGAGATGGAAGTTGCCCATACAAACAATGGGAATGGGATCTCTGACCACAGGCAAATCGGAGGAAGTCGGCGGGAAGAGAAAAAATTTCTGCCTCTTACCTTGAGCCTTGAGCCTTTTGCCGCTCACGCCTTAGCGGAACCGACCGGGGATCAAATAGTCGCGGGGTTTAGCCCAAGTCTCCGGGATCTGGGCCTTGTTATCGCCAGTTGGTGTCGATTAATCCAGGCATCAGCGGTGACGCCACTTTTAGAAATTTGCGAACTGATGCAAGCTGAAGATGCGACCGAAAGCGCGATCGCCGAACGGCTAAATCAGCTATTACTGGAGCAGGCAGCAGAACTCCCCTTGCGCTTGCGGGTTGCCGGTGCCACCGATACGGGTCCCCAACACGACCACAACGAAGACACTTGCTATCCGACCGCGCGGGATTTACTAGCCGCAGACTTCACCCAAACAACAGACCCGCTGATTCCCCACTTGAGCATCGTTTGTGACGGGATTGGCGGTCATGAAGGTGGAGAAGTTGCCAGCCAACTAGCAGTACAATCCCTGAAACTGCAAGTGCGGGCGCTTTTGGCGGAAGTGGCAGAGCAAACCGAAATCGTGCCACCAGAACTGGTGAAAGAGCAACTTGCGGCAAGTATCCGGGTAGTCAATAACCTTATTTGTGCCCGCAATGACGACCAAGGACGAGAGTCTAGACGGCGGATGGGAACGACGCTGGTGATGGCTCTCCAGCTGCCCCAGAAGGTGGCGACGGCTAATTCTGGTGTGGGGAATGCCCACGAACTCTATATCGCTCATGTTGGGGATAGCCGCGCCTACTGGATTACCCCCCATTCCTGCCAGCTGCTGACAGTAGACGATGACGTTGCTGCTAGGGAAGTACGCATGGGGCGCAGTCTCTACCGCGAGGCGTTACAGCGACCCGATGCCGGGGCGCTCACCCAAGCGCTAGGCACGCGGGATGCCGAGTTTCTTCGTCCGAATGTGCAACGCTTCATTGTGGAAGAAGACGGACTGCTGCTGCTGTGTTCTGATGGTCTGAGCGACAATAACTGGGTTGAGCGATCCTGGGCAGATTATGTGGAGCCGGTGCTTCAGGCTAAAATTCCCCTGGAGGCGGCAGTCCAGTCCTGGATTGACTTAGCGAATCAGAAGAACGGTCACGATAATACTTCAGTCGTGATTACTTACTGCCGCGTTTCCCCAGAGTATCCGGTGCTACTCAATTTTGGCGAGATCGGGAATCTCACCTTAATGCCGAAAGCTAGTCTGCAAGCTGAAGCTGAAGATGTGAAGTATGCTGAAGCGGTGCCGGTGGAGATCGTTCCGGCAAAGCCAAACCGACTGCGTCGAGGGAAAGGGTTGGTCGTCGCACTGGGAGTCTTCCTCCTACTGCTGGGGGGCAGTGCGGCTGGGTTATATGCTTGGTGGAAATACAATCCTCAAGGGTTCCAGCAAATACGCGATCGCTTGTTCAACCCCGCACCGTTGCCCGTTCCAGTCCCCGAAACGCCATCTCCCGCTTCCAGCGTGCCGCCATCACCGCAAAACTCTCCGTCTCCATCTACACAAGTGCCGCTACCTCCCGAAAATTCGGCGTCACCAGTTCCCTCAGTACCCCCGCCCGAAAATTCAGCATCGCCAGTTCCGTCAGCACCCCCTCCAAGTCCATAAAGAGGAAGTTACCGTCCTGTGCAAGAATATTAAGGTTGTTCACAATAGCACAATGCTTGGGTACTGGTAAGAGCCAAGCGTCTTGATAGGCAACGCTCCCAGCTCACCACGCTTGGTGGAAGCAGTTATTCCTCAAAAGAAGGCTGCACCAGTTTGACTCAGATACCCAACCGGAGATCAAGAAATGAAAGTAGGCGATCGCGTCCGCGTTATCAAATCTGTGATTGTTTACCACCATCCTGAAAATAAGGGTAAGCCTTTTGATGTCAAGGATCGGGAAGGAGAAGTGGTCTCAATCATTCACGAATGGCAAGGCAGACCCGTCAGCGCCAACCTTCCAGTTTTTGTCCAGTTTGACAAAAAATTTAAAGGTCACTTCCGCGAGGATGAGCTAGAAACTCTAAATTAGGCTCATGGTCAATGGCTCATATTCGCGATTAGCTATGAGCCATTGACCATGAGCCATTGACTATCATCGCCTACCGCGATTAAACCAGCCGAATATATTGATGTCACCCCGCATTCTCTGCAACTCTTGCCGGTTAGCTTCCGCTGTCATCTGATACCACTGGCAGTAACGCTCAAGTTCCTTTCGGTACTCGGCTTCCCGGTAAAAGTCATGAGTCATTTGGTAGGTGGCAAAGATGTCCGCTACGGGGGGAGGTGCTGGAATAAAGTGTGGGAATTCTTTTGGCATTTTTGAAGGTTGGAAGGTTGAAGGTTGGAAAAATAATCGCTTCAAACTACTGTCTAAACTTTTTAAAGCCAGCCTTTAAGGCGATAGATCCCTGTTCCAATGTATTCTTTTAACGCTCTGGTTGACCTGTGTAACCGCTCGGCATCTGGTAAAACATTTAGGATTCGAGCTTGCAGGCTCCTGTTGGATTCGAGAAAGTCTGCTTCTGTCACCAAAAAGTCGGTGGGTGCGGGGATGGCTTGAATTCCCTGACGCTTGAAAATCAGGAGCGAGCGCGGCATATGCATTGCCGAAGTCACTAATAATACTCGGCGAATCCCCTGCTTTTCTAAAATTTGCCGCACATTCACCGCATTTTCATAAGTGTTCAAAGAGCGAGGATCTTGAAGAATGGCAGATTTGGGGACGCCTAATGTTTCTAAAATTACAGCCATATCCGCAGATTCCGGTGCCCCACTGCCCCGCCAGTCGATGCGTCCGCCGCTAGCAATCACGACAGGAGCTTTGCCTTCGCGGTATAACTGGGCACCATAGAAGACGCGATCGCCTTCTTCGCTCAAATCTACACTCGGTCGAGGCGGCGAAGCCGATTTCGTGGCACCGCCCAAGATAACAATCGCCTCAGCAGTTGGGAGTTCGGCTGGTGGGAGATTTTGCCATTCTAGCGATCGCAATAACGAGTTCTCCACCCAGCCATTACTCCCCACCAGCAAGGCAATCAATGCCAAAACAATCGGCACCGCCGCCCAACGAGGGCGTTTCCACAGTAATACCAGTGCCACAATCATTAGCACGCAGGCAATTCCCAAGGGATAGATAAATAGCGGTAGCAGTTTTGAGAGAAACAAAAACATAGAACAAGGTAATTAGTAATTTCTATACCATTTCACCTTAAAGCCACTAAAAATCAATGCTTCAGCGTGTCTACGGACAAGACTTGTACGAGCCAAAATCTAAAATCCATAACCTGAAGTCCAAAATCTAAAAGAGGATAACTTCCTGTCTCCCTTTTGCGCCCCTGCTTTTCATCCCCAGCAGAATTATTCTTCCCGGTTATCTTCTGTGTTGTCTTCCCGGCTATCTTCTGTGTTGTAGGCTGTATTGTTTTGTTGGTTATTTCCTAGGTTGCCCCGGTCGCGACGACCACTTAAGCCACGATATTGTTTTTTGGGTTTACCATAGCGTTTTCTGTTTGCCGAATTATTCCGATTCCGCCCATTGGAACCTTCTTTCGTCTCCTCTGAGCGTACCTGCCGGGGTTCATCTTTGGCTTTTGACCAGGCAACCACCCATGCCCCTGCAAAACCCCCAACCGCCCCCAGAAAGATGCTTAAGGGCACCCGATACCCCAGCATTACAAAGCAAATCAGAAAAAACAACCAGTACTTCAACCCAGCAGAGAACCCACTTGAGAGTCCCAGGGATCTGAACCCATTGCCTTTGTTCGTCATAAGTGTCTGGCTAATCCAAAAGTGGCTAACCGAAGAGTGGTTGAATCCTTCAATTAGCCACTTTTCGATTAGCTATTTAATTGTGACTCCCAATCCTGAGTCGTGTCTAAAGTTTTCACGTAGGCTTGTTCGGATTGAGTAAAAGGTTCAGCAGTGGCTTGTTGCTTCGCCAATAGGTCAACGGTAGCATCAGAAACATCACCAGTACGGGAGGCGAGACGATCCTGGCAAACTTCCATTGGTGCCGTGCAGTGGAGGATTTGCAAAGGGATTTGGTGAGCAGTGGCTTGAGCGATCGCATCTTCTCTCAACTTCTGCCGATCGTACTTCGCATCCAAAATCACCGACCAACCTTGGCTAGTCAGCATTATCCCCAATTCCAACAACCGGCTGTAGGTCTTCTGAGTCATCTCATCGGAATAAAGGTCTGCCCCTCCTGGTTGTTCTAAGGGAACGCCGCCTAAATGTTTCCGCAGCGCATCCGAACGGATGTGAATTGCCCCCAAACGTCGCGCCTGGAGCCGCGCTACCGTACTCTTTCCAGAACCCGATAGACCAGACATCAAAAACAGCTTTCCTTGGCGGGAGGAGCCGCTAACAGAGGCATACGCCGGGGACGGCGATCGCGTGTATTCCCACGCCAGTTGGTAATATTGGGCAGCAGTGGCGGCGGCTTTTTCCTTATCCGCTGCGGGAACAGCCGGATCGTTCAACAAGAAAGAAGTCACCTTCGCCCGTACATAAGCTTGACGGCTCAAGTACAAAGGCAACACCTGCAACCCCTCCCAATCTCCCATCTGCTCGACATAAGTATTCAAATAGGCATTGCCGAGGTCTGGACGCGATCGCGCATCCATATCCATCACCGCATAGGCAATGTCGAACATGACATCGACAAAGCGAAACGGCTCGTTAAATTCAATGCAATCAAATAGCAGAATCTTGTCTTGCCAGAGACAAATATTTCTCAGATGCAAATCCCCGTGGCATTCCCGAATCCAATTATTTTGAATTCTGCTTTTAAATAGCTCCTCTCTATTAGCGAAGAAAGAGTCTGTATACTGCCTGGTTTCCTCGTAATGTTCCTGAGTTTGCGGCCCACCAATATAGTTTTCAGTTTGCCGATAATTTTCATCGATAGCATCCCGAATTTGAGCCACTTCACCAAATTTACGAATATAGTCATCCGTGTGGGCTTTTTCATGGAATTTGGCAACAACCCGTCCTAAGTCCTCCATGAGTTTTTCCGTCAGCAAGCCTTGCTCAAACAGATTGCTGAATAAGCCATCTTGGGGAAACTGGCGCATTTTCAGCACATATTCCACCGGCTCGCCCGTGCCATTTAGATGAAATTGGTCGTCTGTCTGAGTAATTGGCAAAATTTCTAAATAAATTTCCGATGCACCGCGCTGATTCAGCCGGATCTCTTCGTTACAAAAATGCTGCCTTAGCTCTAACGTTGAATAGTTTAAAAAGCCAAAATTCATCGGCTTTTTAACCTTATAAACCAAATCACCTGTCAATAACACATAAGAAACGTGTGTCTGAATCAGCTCAATGGGTTGCGTCACCGGATGAGGATAAAAACTCGGCTGCAACATTTGCTGAATTAAAGGGGGAAAAGAAGTTTCTGTCATATTTTTTGCGTTTTATAGCGAGAAAACGTATCGCTTCACGAATGTGTCATTACAGTTAAAAAAAAGCCAGGGGCTTAACCCCTGGTCTTCAAGCCAATGAGAAACAAACTGGCAAAAAGCCATTGCCTCATGCTTCAGATTCAGTTTCCGACTCAGTTTCTTGATCTTCAGCTTGGACTTGAGGTTGGAGGACACTTACAGTCACTTGATCTGGCTCACCAAGCGCTGTCACCCCAGGCGGCAAAACAAGTTCGCCGATATGCAGTTTATCTCCGATATGCAAATTAGAGACATCAATCTCAATCGAATCTGGGATGCTTTCAGGCGCACACCGTACTTGAAGTTCGTTGAGTACGGGGTCTAATACGCCGCCCTCTTGCTTAACACCATAAGCTTCTCCTACATAATGCAGGGGCACTTGCACATCTAGGTCGCCATGAGCCGCGACCGCAAAAAAGCTGAGGTGATACAGGGAGGTTCTTTTCCAAGGATGTGTCTGCACTTCTTTGAGCAGTGTTTTACCACTCCAAGAAATCTCAGGAATGTTGAGCTGGATCAAGGTGTTATTAACGGAGGCACCTTTGAGTAAAGTTTCAGCTTTTTTGGCTTCCAAAGTCAGTTCAATGGATTCAGTTCCTTGGTGCCCGTATAGGACGGCTGGGACTAATCCACTGCGACGAAGGGCATTCGGCTTGCTCCCTTCAGGGCGCTTTTGACATTCAACTGTATGTTCCATCTTCGTTGTTTGTGAGTTGCTAATCGTGACTTGGTAATTGGGATCTTCATGAAAAATTAGAAATTAAAAATTAGAAAATAGTCTTTCTTCTATTTTTAATTTCTAACTTTTAATTTTTTCGCCCATTACCGATGTGATGTTACCGGCGTGCCATTGGCGTGCAATAGCGCCCGCTTAGGTCCGTGGATCGGATCTTCTACTATAATCGTTTGATCGCGGCTAGCACCGAGGGAGACGATCGCAATGGGGACATCCATCAACTCTGCCAGGAACTTGAGATAATCCAAAGCCTGCTGGGGTAGGTCTTCCAGGGTACGGCAGTCAGCAGTAGATTGTTTCCATCCGGGCAGAGTTTTGTAAACCGGCTGACAGCGGGAAAATTGCCGGGAGTTGGTGGGGAAATCTTCGGTGCGATCGCCATCAATTTCGTAGGCGACGCAGACCTTAATTTCCTCTAGTTCGTCGAGAACATCTAGTTTGGTGATCGCGAGACAGTCGAGACCGTTAATCCGCACGGCATAACGACCGATTACTGCATCAAACCAGCCACAGCGACGCTTGCGCCCCGTCGTGGTGCCAAATTCCGCCCCGCGATCGCACAACATTTCTCCGACGCTGCCATTCTGTTCGGTGGGAAATGGCCCTTCACCTACCCGCGTCGTGTACGCTTTCGCCACCCCAATCACGCGGTCGATCATCGTTGGTCCTACCCCAGCACCCACGCAAGCGCCCCCGGCGACTGGGTTTGAGGAGGTAACATAAGGATAGGTTCCGTGATCCAAGTCTAAGAGCGTTCCTTGGGCACCCTCAAACAAAACATTGCGCCGCCGCCCAATCGCGTCGTAAATCTTTAGGGAACTATCCACGATATGCGGACGCAAACGCTCGGCGTACCCCAGGTACTGCTCGATCACAATTTCTGCATCCAGGGGCGGTAAGTTGTAAAGCTTTTCTAAAATGACGTTTTTATAATCGATCGTCCATCGCACCTGTTCGCGCAAACCCTCGGTATCCATCAAGTCTAAGACTCGAATGCCGGTTCGTTCCGACTTATCTGCATAAGTGGGGCCTATGCCGCGTCCAGTGGTGCCGATTTTATAGCTACCGCGTCGCTCTTCGGATGCCTGGTCAATTAACCTGTGGTAAGGCATCGTGACGTGAGCATTCTGAGAAATCAATAGATTACGGGTAGATATTTTCAGAGCTTCTAATTGATCCAGTTCTTCAATCAGAACCTGCGGATCGATGACCGTCCCACAACCAATAATGCACTCGGTGTCCGGATATAAAATTCCAGAGGGAATCAGGTGCAGTTTAAAGGTCTGATCCTCCACCACGACGGTGTGCCCAGCGTTGACACCCCCTTGGTAACGTACTACGACATCTGCTGATTTACTCAGTAAATCAGTTATCTTACCTTTGCCTTCATCGCCCCACTGGGCACCGATCACAACTACGTTAGCCAAGGGTTTATTAAAAGAGCTAGAGTTTTCACAAATTACAATTATTAACAGATGGTGCTACCGCTGTCAACTTCAGATTAACAATTCGCAGCTTCACATCTACAAGGGGCGCACCGCGCACCCTTAGCAACTAACAAGATAACAACTCCACAATTACTGGCAAGAGGTTCCTGTGTCTTTATATGCTGAATTACATCGCCATCTTGGCGGTTCTGTTGTGCCTCGCATTCTTTGGCGGTATTTCCATCGCAGCGATTCTGAGCTGGCTCAACGATTTCCGAATTACCCAGAGTTTGAAGAATTTTACACGCGACCCCGCAACACGCTGGATGAGTATCTAGAACTACATACGCTGGTGGAAAGTACGCAAACGGCAGAAACTTTGCCCTACTTCATTTATCGGCTGATTCGGGGTGCTTATATCTTTGAGAATTTGGCTTATTTGGAATTGCGATATACACCGTATCTGCGAACGTCCGAGCATTTAAGCCAATCAGAACGAATTGACCAAATGGCGACAATTGTGGATATTGTCGGCAAAGCCAGTCGGGTACCTGAGTATCCGATTGTCACCAGTCAAATTCTGTGTATGCACTCGCGGCTCCCTTATGAGGTAAACCGGGCGATTGTTGATTTGGCAGCACAGAAGAAGGAATATGTCTGCGCGGTGGACATGGCGGGGGGAGATGCTCAAATTTCCGAGCGTCTAGATGAGTTTGTCCAATTGTATAAAGATGCGCGATCGCTCGGTATTAAAACTACGGGTCATCTCTACGAAACCCCTTCTGGCTGTTATCCGGAACTGCTGCCGTATTTGATGCGAATCGGTCACGGCATCCAAATCCCCCTGCAATACCCAGAATTATTACCACAATTGGCTCAACAAAATCAGTGTTTGGAAGTATGTCCTACCACTTACTTAAAAACAGGCACGTTGGAGGATATGCGTCAACTCAAACTGGTGTTTGACCGCTGTTTTGAAGCGGGTGTAGATATTGCCATCTGTACTGATAATGCTGGGTTACACAATGTGCGTCTGCCCTTTGAGTATGAAAATCTGCTGACACTGGATATTATTGATTTTGAACAGTTGCAAGCTTGTCAGGAGGCGGCATTCCGTCATGCCTTTGCTTGGCCTTACAGCCAACGTCCAGCATCACTTTTGACAGGATTGCTGCACCCTGCCTCCACGAATGTTTTAGCAGCCAGTAGCTAGGACATTAATCGAGAAATCGATAGCAATTCTCATTTGAATTAAATACGGCACAAGAACCTAATTTATTCTTCTCGATGCTGACTTATCTCCAAATCGCTAAAGTTGAGTTGTCAGAAATGAGTGAATTCAATACTTGCGAGTTGGAGGAATCAATGAGTGTTTGAGCTGGCAATGAGCGATCGCGCCGTGTCAGCATCGACCGGCTTCGAGAAGAAATATCCTTGAGCGTATTCACATTGAAGCGATCGCAGTTGAGCAAGTTGCTCTACAGTTTCCACACCCTCTGCGATCGCATTCATTCCCAGATTGTGAGCTAGCATCACGATTGTTCGGACAATCTCCAGACTCTCATTATCCCCTGCCATCTGGGTAACGAAAGATCGGTCAATTTTCAGCTTATCGATCGGGAAACGCCGCAGGTAACTTAATGATGAATAACCTGTTCCGAAGTCATCCATATATAACTGAACGCCCAGCTTTCTCAGTCGCCAAAGCATCGCTGATGCAGATTCAACATTTTCCATAATGGCGCTTTCAGTAATTTCTAGTTTTAAACTGCTAGCATCCACACCAGTTTCCGCGAAAATCTCAGCGATGCGTTCCACTAAATCTGGTTGAGAAAACTGTTTACCTGAAAGATTTACGCTGATACTCAAAGGGATAGAACTCGGAAATTGCGTCTGCCATTCGCGCAATTTGGTACAAGCTTCACGCAGTACCCACCAGCCAATCCGAGTAATCAATCCGGTTTCTTCTGCAACCGGAATAAACTCTCCCGGAGAAACAAGACCGCGTTCGGGATGTTGCCAACGTAACAGGGCTTCAAAACTAACAACCTGGTTAGTTTGTAGAGATACAATCGGTTGATAGTGAAGAAGAAATTCTCCCCGTTCAGTCGCTCTTTGCAAATCAGTTTCTAACTGAAGCAGCGCCACTGCACGGGCGTGCATATTTTTATCAAAGACCTCATAACGAGCCTTCCCCAGTGCCTTCGCTCGATACATGGCGATATCGGCATCGCGCAGGAGATCCTCTGGATGCTCATAACCCCCATAGTCGGGGTAAGAAGACCCTGCCCCTACAGCAATGCCAATACTGGCGGTGGTAAATACTTCATGCCCGTTTAAATTTAACGGCAAAGTCAGTTCCTGATGGATGCGATCGGCAACATGGGTAGCATCGCCGATCCCATTGATATTTTCCAGCAGAATCGCAAACTCATCTCCACCCAGACGCGCTACCGTATCGCCGTGGCGAAGGCTTTTTTCTAGGCGTTTAGCGATCGCAATCAGCATTTGATCGCCGACAATATGCCCAAGGCTGTCGTTGACATTTTTAAATCGGTCAAGATCCAAAAACAGGACGGCAAATAAATAATTCTCGGAATGCTTTGCTCGCTCAAGCGCCCGATGCAAGCGCTCCATGAACAAAGCTCGGTTGGGCAAATCGGTGAGAACATCATAAAACGCATTGTGCAGCAGTTGCTCTTCCGCTTGTTTGCGCTCCGTAATATCCATTTGAATGCCAACAAAATGAGTAACAACACCCTCGCTGTTGTAAATCGGCGAGACATTTAACTCATTCCAAAAATGGGTGCCATCTTTACGGAAGTTGCGTAAAACAACAGTCGCAGCTTTTCCTAACCGCAGCGCTGTTCGCAGTTCCTGTAACCCCGATTGATTGGTTTCTTCTCCTTGCAGAAAACGGCAATTTCGTCCAGTGACTTCCGCCGCCGTATAACCTGTAATCCGCTCAAAAGCTGGATTCACATAGATAACAGGTAAATCGGGCAGTCTGGCGTCAACGATAACAATCCCATTACTACTAGCAGCGATCGCGCGATCGCGCAATCGGGAAGTTTCCTCGACCCGCTGGCGTTCTGTCACATCCCGAATCACCAACACCCAATTGCTCGTTCCTAAACCCGCCTTGGCGATCAACGGTTGAGCGACGACTTCAAAAACCTGGCGCTGTACTCCCTCCAGCACCACCTCATGGCAAAACTTTCCCTCGCTCGGTGGCTGTAGCAGCATCTCCAAAGACTGCTCTCCTAAAAAAGTCACAATATTGCTCGGAGTAGAACTCTGGTTTTGTAAGAGCGCCAGATACTTCCAAGCCGCCTGGTTTGCCAGAACAATCCGCTGGTTGGCATCCAGTAGCAGCACTCCCTCCGGCAAATTTTCTACCAAGCTCTCTAAATGTTGTTGTTCAGCAGCCAGCAGCGTCCGCAACCGCTGAATAGAGGCAGAAGCCTGGTTCGCCACCGTGTACAGCAATCGTACCTGCTCTTCAGTAAATGCTCCCTCCGCTTGAGCTGCCACGAATAGCAGTCCCACCACTTGGTTGCCTTCAGCATTAATAATCGGCACTTGGAAAGACGAACCCAAACTGTGAATGGGCGATCGCGTTCCATCAAATCCCTGTGGCTCTATCGTTGTAATTGGGCATTGCTCCGCCTCTAGTTGGGTATTTTTCCCCCTCATGCGGACAAAAGTTTTGAGCAGCCGCTGTTGGATTTCCTCCTGAACTTCCGGCGCGAGGGTGCAATTCGGTTGGATGAAAACATGGCACAAGTCTTCAGTCATCAAGATGCTCGCTGAGACATCATGGGGCACGGCACGATGCAGGTGTGCCAACATCAGTCGCACCAATTCTTCGTAGTTTAAGGTGTAACCCAGTTGCCAAAAAAGCTCGTACAGCATCTCCAAAGTGCGGAAGCGCATCTGACTCGCCTCCAACTCTCGTGCCTGCTGTTCCAAAGCACTGACCAAACGCTGTCGCTCCATCACGGACTCTATATACTTCAACTCGGAGCCATCCACGGGTTGCAAGACCCGATAATCCTGAATTTCTATTGGATCTATCTTTAGGAGGAGGTCTTCCTCATCGATTTTTTTCAACATAATACGAGGCTTTTTATAATTCAGCAAAAATTTTAAGGAAAGCAGCAAAGCTACAAGCAGTTAGTCCTCAAGCAAATAAGAAACAGCATCAAGGGCGCTCTTCGCTAGATGCGAAGAAAGCGATCGCCAGTCCGCAAACGTGCGGCAAATCATGGCTAGCAATAGATGCAGCCAAAAATCCCAGAATTTAGCAGACACCCTTGGCGTTGTCTTTACGAAATAACTCCCCGATCGCGGTATTTATCCTGGCAGGTACTCCCTTAGCGCTTTCCGGGAGAGCCTACCAAAGGCTTTTTATTGATTTTGGCGCTTCAACAATCTGACCACGGTCAATTTGTCTAATGATATTGTTCCCTGTTTTGTAGTATTCGTCGATACACTATGTCAAAGATGGGGGGTTCTACCCATACCAGAGGTTGATCGATTTGTTGGAGTAGGATACAGCTTTCCAGCCTTCTTTCTCGTTATCCGTAGGAAGGCTCTTTTTAGTAAAAGCAACCAGATATAAATTTAAATTTCTCCGTAAAAGCCTTCTTGGACGCTAACTCCCTTCCCTTGGCGAATCGTGTAAGGATAGGGGCGGGTGTCAGAGTGAGTCCCTCTAGATTTACGGACTTGAAGTACCCGAAAACCTTGCCCCGTCTGACCCATCTCGCCCCAGTTCGGAACGTACACATCCAGAACGACATCGTAACTATTAAGCAAGCTGTAAAGAATGCTCTCATTGAGTGTTTTGGGGAGAATTGTGTCAAATAATGCCACATCCAGTTGCCGCAGCAGACGATTCTTGCGTTCGATGAAGGTGATGAACTCATCCGGAGCATATTGGACAGCAAGCGGGGTCAGAGAATCTGTAATCAACCGACAGGGTTTGGGCATTGCCCGCAGGTGACGCTCGATATCGTAGAGAAAGCGTTCCATATCAGTCAGGTCAATATATTCTTCGCTAGAGAAAGGATGAGTATCTAAAATACGCAGGTGTTGAGATCGCAAATAAGACTCGATCTCGACTCCGAACACTTCCATTTGTTGGCGTAGCAAGTAGCTAGGAGCCTCTGTAGCAATAAACAGAGCGCTTTCCCCCCGTTGCAATCCTTCAATCGCAAACTGCTGGGCAAGCGTCGTCTTGCCAACTCCCTGTTCCCCCCGCACCAACCAAGCAGAACCGTAGAAAACTCCCTCCCGTGCGATCGCGTTTAACGGCGAGAAAGCCAGTAGGGGCGGTGTCTTCATTCCGCTAGTTTTTTGCTCAGTCGGTGCCAGATATAACACCTCAATGCCCTGATGACCGATTTCCATGCGGTGGCGACCTGGCACATGGTCGGCGGCTCGCATTTTGTAAACTTCTATGTAGCGTCGGCGCTGAAGACCATTGACATCTGTGGAAAGGACAATCGTCCCATCCACCACGGTTTCTTCCACCCCAAAGCGAGAAAGGCGGTTCACTTCGCCTGCGGGAATATTCGAGATGAGAAAACCCACCGCACCAACCCGCTGCACCAGCGTGGACAATTGGAAAGTTTTTTCCCGCTGCACTGCCAAATCTTTCACTTTGTGCAGGAAGACAGAAAAGGAATCGATGACAAAGCGCGAAGGCTGGAAACTTGCGATTTCCTGTGCCATGTACTCTAAGTGTTCCTCGACCCGAATCTCCGTCTGGGGAATAAAAATGATCCGTAACAAGCCTTTGGCTTCCAAATCTTGAGGGTTCCAGCCGAAACCCTCTGCCATTCGGAACAAGCGATCGCGCGTTTCCTCAAAAGAAAACAGCAGTCCCTTCTCTCCCTGAAGAGCGCCATTGACGAGAAACTGCATGGCAAGCGTCGTCTTACCCGTTCCAGAGACGCCGGAAAGGAGGATAGACCGCCCCTGAGGGATGCCGCCCCGAAGAATGCTATCTAGTCCAGTAATTCCTGTCGATGCCGTCTCGCTCTCCTCCTCCAAACTTGTCTCCCGACGTTTGAGCGTCAGCATTGAACCCAAAACCTGAACCCCCCCATCTGTGAGCGCAAACGGGTAAGGCACCATCTCCGTCGCTCGACCGCGCATTTTATATACCTGGAGAAAACGCTGCTGTTCCCCCTCCTGGAGTGCAATGTTTAGATAAACAATGCCATCAGCTACCGCAAACTCTGCCCCTTCGCCAATATCCGAGCGGTCATACTCCCCTAATAAAAAGGCGGTACACCGCGCACTCGCTAGACGAACGGAGAGGTCATAACAGAAACGACGAAAATCACTCACGTCGTCAGACAAATCGCGGATGGCTTTAAAGGAATCAATCGCCAGAATTTCCGGTTGGTGTTTTTCTACCCTGGCGAGAATCTCGTCAGCTAATTCGGTCAGGGAATGCTCGCGGATAAAAGGCCCGATATCCTGAAAAAGTACCTGTTCGCCAAAAACTTCTACATCAAAGAAGCTGAAGCACTGCATATAGCGCACCACCTTCAACGTCGGCTCCGAAAGGGTTGTCAGGTAAAGAACTTTGGCAGTGCTGTGATTCCGGATGTGGTTAAAGAGCATTTGCTGCACCAGGATTGTCTTACCTGTCCCCGGTTGTCCAGCAACAATATTCAGTGAGTAAACAGGGATGCCTCCGCCCATTACGGCGTCTAAGTTGGGAACACCTGTCGGCATTAGTTTAATATTGCTCATCCCTCAGCCCTTTTCCAGTTGTTGTTTTAACTGCTGCACGAGGGGTTCCACCTTCCGCAACAGGATTCCACCCGTTAAATCGATTAGTAGAGCCATTACGTTATCAGTAAAAGCCATCAGTCCGGCTCGGACGGCTGTACGCTCGAAGGCATCCAAATTGTTCTTCAGTTGCTTAAGGCAAATTCCATCGCTATCGATATTAATTTCTTGGCATAGCGGATGGTCGCGACTTGCTTCTAAGAGGGCACTCCGAAAAACAGCAACCGTCGCCGTCTCGCCAATTAAACCGACAATGCGTTCCCACAGCCGCTCTAAAAGTTCGCTAAAGATGTCTAAAGTCTCCTGTTTGCCTGCTTCTAGCATCTCTGATTGGGCTTGACGCAGTGTTGTCTTTTGGCTATCTTCATCCGTGGATTCTGTCATCTCCAACCTTCTCACGGCTCCTGTTCGCCGACGCCAGACTCTCAAGTAGACTCCTGTTCAGTCTGCTTGAGAGTCTACAGAACCCTAGCCTGGTGGCGTTTTTGTAAAACTTACCGTGCTTGTTATTACTGGTTTCTACCATAGTCCTCACCGCTAGGGTTAATTTAACGGTGATTTCTTTATTTTATGCTCAAAATTCTATCGGAAATGGCAACTGGCGGTGGTTGTGGGGCTGGCTTTGCCTGAGTAAGGAGAGGTAGAAACCCCTCAATTTCCTACTTCTCAGGAGAATTGAGGAGCTTCTCGGTAAATCTGCTCAATTGAGATGCGCTTGATTGGTGGAATTAGATGGCTTGAATCCACTCTTTGACATCGTATTCAGTCCAGATGCCGTTTTGCCAGTAGGGGTCAGCTTCAATTAACTGGCGCACGGCGGCTTCATCTTCCGCCTCATAGATGCCGAAGACTTTAGTGATGTCCTTCGTCGGGCCAATCGTCATCAGAATACCCGCTTCTTTTTGGGCAGCAAGACCGTCTAGATGCGCTTGCCGGTAAGGCGATCGCTTTTCTAAAACATCTTCGCAATAGCTTCCCCACATTACGTATTTAGGCATGGTTAATAGCAGTAAAGTTTTGAGTTTTGAGTTTTGAGGGTTAAATCAACATTCAACCCTCAAAACTTTATTTAACTTCTCAGATTAACGCCGAATTTTTCGACGAGCGCGTCGCGGACTTTTTGATGCACTGGCTCGACATCTTCATCGGTAAGCGTGCGATCGCTAGCTCTGTAAACTAAGCGAAACGCTAAGCTGCGTTGTCCTTCCGGGACATTTTTCCCTTGATATTCATCAAACAACTCGACCGATTCTAGTAGGGATGTCCCCTTGTGTTTGTCTGCAATGGCAGCTTTCGCGATCGCTCGTTTCAAGTCTGAGACAGAAACTTGAATCGAAGCGAACAAAGCCAAATCCCGGCTGGATGCGGGGAAGGTGGAGTAAGGCTTGAACAGAGGCGTCCGGTTTTCCTCTGCATCCAGGTAATCTAAGACAACATCCAAATCCAGCTCAAACACGTAGACTTCATCCGGCAAATCCCGTTCTTGCCGGAGTTGGGGGTGGAGTTGCCCAAACGTTCCCAATCGGTTTCCCTGTACCCACAAAGAAGCCGTGCGTCCGGGATGCAGCCGTGGATCGCGGCGGTCTGGTTGATATTCTACTGGCAGGCTGAGTTGCTCAAATACACTTTGCAACACTCCTTTGGCTTCAAACCAAGTCATTGGTTGTGGCTTTCCTCCCCGCGTCCAAGTGCCTTGGGTAAAGGTGTCGCCTCCTAAAATTCCAGCAACGGAATCGGCTTCGATCAGTCCGTCTTCTTCCCGCCAGAAGATCCGACCCATTTCAAACCCGTTCAACGGGCCGTTACCTTGTTCTAAGTTGTACTGGAAGGAGTCAATCAAAGCGGAGATTAATTCAGTTCGCAGAGATGAATATTCTGCAAACATGGGATTTGCGATCGCGACTTCTGTATCGTTCTTAGTTTTCGCGACTGAGTAAGAGTAGTGCATAACTTCTGTCAATCCGGCTGCGCGGAATGCTTCCCGCATCTGACGCATCAGCATCTGATCGACCGAAAGATACCCCGGTTCAGTCTTGTCGGGTAGGGTATCGCAGAATTTGTTATAGCCGTAGAGGCGAGCTACTTCTTCAATGAGATCGATTTCTCGCTCCAAGTCTCGGTAGCGATAAGGCGGTACTTTCACCGTCCACTTCAGGGATTCCGAAGGCTGAAGCTTAGAATCTTCTCGATCCGTCCGCATTCCACCTTCATCCTGCTTCGTCACTGGCTGTAGCTGACACCCTAGTGCCGTTAGGATGCGCTCAACATCTTCAGCGTGAACTTCCCCTGTAGTTTCAGTGTCTCCCATCTCTACTGGGCCTAAAACGTGATTTACCCGGTCTAGACGCAGTTCAATCGAACGACTCCAAGTTGAGGGGTCGGGTCTTGTGTCGGCAATTTCTTGTGCTACGGGAGTGCCCCCTGCAAACTCCGAGAGCAGCGCGATCGCTCGTTGACAAGCAATTCCCAATTCTGCCTGATTGACGCCCCGCTCGTAGCGCCCAGAGGCTTCTGTCCTTAAGTTTTGGCTGCGTGCCGACCGGCGGATTGCCACCGGGTCAAACAAAGCGGCTTCTAAAATTAAATTTTCAGTCCCTTCATACACTTCGGTTTCTTCACCGCCCATGACCCCAGCCAGTGCCACCGGGTGGTCGTTGGCAGTAATCAGCAGATTTTGCGGTTGCAAGGTGCGGGTTTGACCGTCGAGGGTTTTTAGGGATTCCCCAGTATTGGCAAAGCGTACCCCGATCTGGAGCGGTGAAGTTCCCCCACCACCACTTGCCACGGATTGCAAGCGATCGCGGTCAAAGGCGTGGAGCGGCTGACCCCATTCCAGCAAAATATAGTTGGTAATATCTACCACGTTATTGATGGGTCGGACTCCAGCGGCTTGTAATCGCCCTTGCAACCATGCGGGAGAAGGGGCAATTTTGACCTTTTCGATGACCGTCCCGATGTAAGCCGGACACGCTTGACCCGAAGCAATTCGCAACTTCAGACCGCCATTCCCCTTCGGGATTGACACTTCTGGGACTTGTGGAAGTCGCAGGGCGGCACCCGTCAGTGCCGAGACTTCCCGTGCAACGCCAACCATACTCAAAGCATCAGCACGATTCGCGGTAGATGTCAAGTCTAAAATTACATCATCTAAGCCTAGGAGCGATCGCGCATCGCTACCCAGTTGAAGATTTTCTTGCCCAAAAATATGAATTCCTGCGGACTCTTTTGCCAAACCTAATTCCGCTAAAGAGCAAATCATCCCTTCGGAAGGAACGCCCCGGAGTTTTGCCGGTTTAATTTTCAGGTCAACAGCAGGTAGATAAGTCCCGATGGTGGCGATAGGCACATAAATATCTGCTCTGGCATTGGATGCCCCACAGACAATATTCAAGGGAGACGTTGCCCCCACATCGACCGTACACACCCTGAGTTTATCTGCATTCGGATGGGGTTGAATCTCTAGAACTTTCCCGACCACCACCCCATCCGCCCAAGTGCGGCGGTCTTCAATATCTTCTACTTCAAACCCAGCCATTGTTAGCGTGTGCGCCAACTCCGCCGGAGTCATCGTCAAGTCAACCAATTCTTGTAGCCAGTTCAGAGAAATACGCATTTACGCTTAAGCTTTTACTTACCTCAGCCCGATCATTTTACCGTTTTGTACAGCTGAAGCATTCCGGCGACGAGTGGGGAAAGCCAAAGATAGTAATGCCCGCAGACGCAGCCTTCTGGGAGAGCCTTCGGGGAGGGTGAGTGCGATCGCTTCTCCAGGTGAGCGTGTTGCTTAGCACCATCCCCCTCAGCTTCTTTGTTCCTTTGTTCTGCCAGAATTTTGCCCTCACTTCCAGATGGCATGAGTGTTTTAGGGGTAACACCAATCACATCTAGCGCTTCCGGATGTGCTATCAAAGATATGGAAACAATTTTTGTGCTTAATCCCGACCCGCTTCTTCTGTTCGCTAGTTGTTTGATTACAATTTAATACCGTCTCTAACTGCAATGTTTGAGAAAAATCTTGGCAGTTGCAGGAGTACATCGTTTTTCAATTCTTTAAGCAAAGATTAATCGTCTTTAGCAACTCTTTAAAGAATTGTCCGTAAATGTACCATGCTTATTGTTTATTAATGCCTCGATAATTTAAGTTAGGGTAGCAATATCCGGTTTCAGCATCCCGGTGAGTCTGAATGAGCTACTGCCTCAATCCCGCCTGTCCAAATCCGCAAAACCACGACCACGCCGAAGTTTGTCGGTCCTGTGGCTCAGAACTCCTATTACGAAAGCGCTATCGAGTCAGTCAAGCGCTGGGGCAAGGAGGTTTTGGAGCGACATTTTTAGCTGAGGATGAGTCTTTGCCTGGGGAGCCAAGTTGCGTAATCAAGCAACTGAGACCAGCAACGACTGTAGCCCACGTTTTACAAATGGCACGCGAGCTATTTGAACGAGAAGCCAGAACCTTGGGGAAAATTGGCAATCATCCCCAAGTGCCACGGCTGCTGGATTACTTTGAAGACAATCAGCAGTTTTACTTAGTGCAGGAATATATCAGCGGCTTGACGCTACAGCAGGAGGTTAAAGGATCGGGACCTCTAAGCGAAGCTGGTGTCAAGCAATTCTTAAGCGAGATTTTGCCCGTCCTGCACTACATCCACAGCCAGCAGGTGATTCACCGGGACATCAAACCCGCCAACTTGATTCGCCGCGAACAAGACCGCAAACTGGTTCTGATTGACTTTGGAGCAGTGAAAAACCAAGTCAGTCCGACAACGGCAAACAGTAGCTCCGAGCAAACCGCTTTGACGGCTTACGCAATTGGGACACCTGGATTTGCCCCGCCCGAACAGATGGCAATGCGCCCGGTTTATGCGAGCGACCTGTATGCACTGGGAGTCACTTGCGTTTATCTGCTGACTGGAAAATCGCCAAAAGACTTAGATTACAACCCGTCAACGGGCGAAATGCTCTGGCGAAAGCAGCTTCAGATCAGCGATCATTTTGCCGATGTTCTCAAGAAATTGCTAGAGGTTTCGGTTCGTCATCGCTATCAGTCTGCTGAGGAAGTGTTGAGAGCGCTTGACCTGGAACCGTATCTCGACAGCTTGGAGCAAGGCTTAACGACTAAACCCAATAGCTCCCAGCGACAACCACAAACAGGCAATCGCTACACCAACTCTGGAGACTTAAGCAGTCCAACACTTTCCTCAGCCCCTTCGACTGGCACTTCCGCCTCAGAACGTCTGGCGATGGCAATTCGAGCACGTCGAGAAAAGTTAGGCATGACCGGACCGCAAACCGGGGGAAGTATGTATAAACCAAGTCCTGCTACCGGCTCTGGTTATCCGCCGACGATGCTCAAAAATAGCGGTTCTAACGGCAATGCTAAGTCAAAACTTCCTGCCAAGTTGGATGCTGTTGGCGTGTTAACTGCCTACACCAAAGGTAGACGAGACTTTGCCTCTCAAGATTTAAGCTCGCTGAACCTGCAACGGGTTAACCTATCAGGAGGCATTTTTCATCAGGCTAAGTTAGCTAAAACCAACCTTCAGGGCGCTGACTTGTCTAGTGCCGATTTTGGCAGGGCGAATTTAGTTGGGGCAATTCTGAAGGAGGCAAATTTGGGCAGGGCTTACTTCAGCACGGCAAATTTGGAAGGTGCTGACCTACGCGGTGCAGATTTGAGCTTTGCCTATCTCAATCATGCGAATCTCCGAGGTGCAAATTTGTGTGGCGCTAATCTCACGGGGGCAAAAGTTAGCGAGGAACAGCTATCGCAGGCAAAAACGAATTGGGCAACCGTTTTACCCACTGGCAAAAGAGGTTTTTGGTAATTGGAAGGAACTAAGCGCAATAAGTTTTGAGTACGAAGAGAGTTCTGTAATTCAACACTCAAAACTTTAAAGTTTTTACCAATGACTCTTTGGGTTAACCAATTGGTAGAACTTGCACCGGCTCTCCAGATGCAATGAAGGTTTGACCTGCTGGTAAAACAGCCAGACCATTAGTTTGAGCAAGATTAATTAAATTACCGGAGCTGTGACTACCGCCAGCCAAATGAAATTCATAAGCACCGTTTACTAAATTCATTTTGCCCCAAAGGTAACTTTCTCGTTTACCGTCTGAACGCAAATCGTGATGCGATCGCGCTTGTACAAACTTTGGCTCCCAACCCTCAGCTAAACCGGCAAGTTTTCTCACGGCTGGCTGCACAAATCGCCAAAAACTCACCAAGGAAGAAACTGGATTTCCCGGTAGACCGAAGTATAAAACAGAACGCTGGGCGTTGGGAAATCTGGCGACGGTTAAAGGTTTACCGGGTTTAACCGCAACAGCACGGATATGAATCTCAGCACCAAGTTGGGCAAGAATTTCATCCACATAATCGTAGTCGCCTACGGAAACGCCGCCGGAAGAAATGACCACGTCAGCGGTGGCGACAGCTTGCTCGATCGCTTTCTTGAGTGCCTCTGGTTCATCCCTGACAATCCCCAGCATCTGAGGTTCTGCCCCCGTCTGTGCCACTAATGCAGCGAGGGCGTATTGATTGGAGTCCACGATCTGACCGGGCTTCAGGGGTCGATCCGGTGTCACCAATTCGTCGCCAGTGGACAGAATTGCCACGCGAGGGCGTCGGTAAACGGGCAATTGAGTACACTGAGCCGCTGCTAAGATAGCGATTTCCGGAGCATTGAGTCTAATTCCCCCTGGCAAAAGGGCAGTTCCCGCCTGGTAAAAAGCTGCCCGGTGACGCACAAAGGCTCCTAATTCTGCTGGAGCAGCAAAGATAAACACTTGCTTCTCCTCCCGCCGCGTTACTTCCTGCATCACTACAGTATCAGCGCCCTCTGGCATCACCGCACCTGTCAAAATGCGGGCGGTTTGCCCAGTTTGGAGCGATCGCTGCGGTTGATATCCGGCTGGAATCTCTTCTACAATTTCCAGCACCACTGGCTGTTCGGCGCTAGCTCCCTGCACATCAGAAAATTGCACCGCATACCCATCCATTGCTGAATTCGTCCAGTGGGGAAAATCCAACTCGCTCGTCACCGCAGCCGCTAGAATCCGACTATTGGCACGAGAGAGGTCTACAACCTCAGCATCCATCTGGTTATCTAGAGGTTGCACTAAATCGAAAATGATTGCCTCTGCTTCTTTAACCAACAGCATCGCCATCAATCCAGCCTCTTCTCAAGAATTGTCTAAAAAATTGTCAGTTAGTAGAGACGCTGATTCATCGCATCTACAGGTTAGTTGCATTGCCTAGCGGCTCTTTTAACCAAGATATCGGTGAGTCGCTTTTGTCTATCCAATGAAACCCGCCGATGCCAGTTAGTTGGTGGGCACTGTTTGGAGAGCCGTACCCCTAGAGTCGTCGCTATCAACACATTCACGGACAACAGACAAAAAGCGGTTAGGTGAAAGCTTAATATGGAAATAGACCGTCGGAAAAGCTATTTTTCATGCGTAACGAACTGACCAACCGCCGATTACCTAAGGTGCCAATTGAGCGACGGTGTATTGCTTTTGCGATTGATTTTCTAATTATTTGGCTCTTTAGCTTGCCCTTTGGGGCAAATACTCCGGGTATCCCGATTGCACAAATCTTGGTTTTCATTATCGCATGGCTAGCTGGGCGAGTGCTTCTGGTTGCGCGAAATCAGGGACAGAGTGTGGGACGCTGGGCTTTGGATATGAAAGTCGTCGATCCCAAATACCGCAAAACTCCTGGGCTTTTTGAGTTATGCAAGCGCGAAGGGATTCTGGGATTCGCTGCTGTTTTGGCGATGGTGGGACTGACCATTGGGGTGTCGAACGGGGTCTCTTTGCTGCTGCTGATCAGCCCTCTAGCGGTGGATTGCGGGGTGGCTTTTGCAGATGCTGAGTGGCAACAAGCTTTTCACGATCGCGTCGGGCGAACTTGTATCGTGCAGACGCGCCGAGGTTATTCTTTAGATATCCGCGTCAAAAAATTACTTGCTCAAGTGACTCGTCGTATGAAATAATATTGGTTTGTGTTTAATTTTGTCCTCTTGAATTTTGTAGAAATAGCATTATGGCAAGTAAGAAGGGGGCGCGCCTGATTGTGACGTTGGAATGCACCGACTGTCGCACCAACATCGCCAAGCGATCGCCGGGTGTTTCCCGATACACAACCACCAAGAACCGCCGGAACACGACGGCGCGGATTGAACTGAAAAAGTTTTGCACCCACTGCAACCAACATACCGTCCACAAAGAAATTAAGTAATCATCAGTCCTGAGTCATTAGTTTTTGATTAATGACCAATGACTGCTGAGTGCTGAGTGCTGACAATTAACAACGAATCACCAACGATGACTTACTTCCGTCGCCGCCTTTCCCCAATTAAACCTGACGAACCTATCGACTACAAAGATGTCGATTTGTTGCGGAAATTTATTACAGAGCGGGGTAAAATACTGCCTCGCCGAATTACAGGTTTAACAGCAAAGCAACAACGAGATTTAACCGTAGCAATTAAGCGGGCACGCCTTTTGGCTCTGTTGCCCTTTATTAACCCTGAAGGTTAACTCAATTTTGGATTGGGGATGGGTGGATTTTGGACTTAGATCGAAAATCTACAATTTACAATCGCCACGCCGCTAAACTGGTAGATAGATGGGCTGTCCAATGAATGCTACTGCGTAAGCCAAAAACTTGTGGAGAAAGGAACGTTAATTGAGTTTCGGCTGCATGGAGAGCGGCGTCTTGCTGTTGCAGAACGTCAAGAAGGCAAAACGCACTGGATTGTGGTAGACGAGAAAGGTCAATCCCACACCATCCATCCCCGACAAATGACCTATAAGATTGCAGGTGAAAGCTATAAACCTGCACAAATTTCCAGCTTCCTCCAAGAGGTACAGCGCTATCTGGACCCAACTGGCTTGGAGGTAGCATGGGAATTATTGGTAGAGGATGGAACGAGCGTTACAGATGTGGAAATGGCGTCAGTGCTGTTTTCTGACAAAAGTGCCCCCCTATGTTACGCAGCGTACTATTTGCTATCTGAAGATAGACTTTATTTCAAGCAAAAAGGCGATCGCTACGAGCCGCGTCCTGCTACTCAGGTAGCAGAACTAAAACATCAGATAGAAGTCGAAAAAGAACGGCTCTTGCGGCGGCAAGAATTTGTAGAGCGCGTGCAAAAGGCGCTCTCTGGCGAACAGGTAAAGTGGGAACGCCGCGAACGTCAACGCCTGGAAGCCATTGAAAAATATGCGGCTCTGTTGACAGATGTCGTTCGTGCTGGACTCAATCAAGAATCTCTGAATCGCGCCTATCCCCCTCCAGCACCTGTTTTGGAAACAATGAGCGAGCTTGGACGCCCTGGAACTCCCCAAGCTGCGTTTCAACTGCTGGTGGATTTGGGATTGTGGAGTCCTCACGAAAATCTATATCTGCGGCGCAGTCAGATCCCCGTTCACTTTCCAGACAAGGTGATAGAAGTGGCTAAGCAGTATGCTGAGTTCGCGCCGAACGATTCGGATGAGCACCGATTAGATCTGACTCATTTGAAGGTGTACACGATTGATGATGAAAGTACAAAGGAAATAGACGATGGATTGAGTATGGAAACCCTCGCCGATGGGCGTCAGCGGCTTTGGATACACATTGCCGACCCCTCGCGCTTGGTTTCCCCAGGAGATGAATTAGACTTAGAAGCTAGACGGCGTACCACAACGTTGTATTTACCGACGGGGATGATTCCGATGTTCCCGCCGAGTTTGGCAACCGGGCCGATGAGCTTAGTGCAAGGAAAAATTTGTTGGGCGCTGAGCTTTGGCGTGCTTTTGGATGAAAAAGGTGCCGTAGAGGACTATTGCATCAGTGCCAGCTTAATTAAGCCGACCTATCGCCTGACTTACGACGATGTGGATGAGATGCTGCAACTGGGTATCCAGGCAGAACCAGAGATAACAGCGATCGCTTCTTGGGCGAAACGTCGCCAATCATGGCGGCAGTCCCAAGGCTCGATTAACATCCATATGCCAGAGGCGATGATTAAAGTAAATGGTGACGAAATCATCATTGAAATTTTGGAAGACTCACCCGCACGCCAATTAGTAGCGGAGATGATGATTCTCACGGGTGAAGTGGCTGCCCACTACGGCAAAACTCACAATATTCCTCTGCCCTTTCGCAGTCAACCCCAACCCGAACTTCCCTCAGAAGAGGAACTATTGCAGCTGCCCGCAGGACCTGTGAGATTTTGTGCAATGCGGGGATGTATGCCTCGTAGCGAAATGAGCCTCACGCCGGGACGACACGCCGGTTTGGGGCTGGAAACCTACGCTCAGGTAACATCTCCAATCCGCCGCTACAGCGACTTGCTGGCGCATTTCCAAATAAAGGCGCATTTACGCGGCGAACCCACGCCATTCTCAGCGCAAGAGTTACAAGAAGTTATGCTGGGTATCGGCACCGCCTCCCAAGAAGCAAGGTTAGTGGAACGCCAGACAAATCGTTATTGGGGGTTAGAGTACCTGCGGCGTCATGGCGATCAGGTTTGGCAAGCGCTGATGCTGCGATGGTTGCGAGAAGATGACCGATTAGGATTAATTTTGTTAGAAGATTTGGGATTAGAGTTGGCGATGCGGTTCACCCACTCAGTGGCACTTGGCGATCGCTTAGAAGTCCGAGTCAGCCATGCCGATCCCCGGCAAGATGTCATTCAGTTCCGCCAGCTTATCGATCAGGAAGCTCAGCCAGCTGGCACGTAAAAAAATAGTGCAAAGGATTGATTCGACAGGACTGAGTGAGAAAATAGTGCTGAGGACTACCTCAAGAGGAAGAAACAGAAAATAGATTTCACGTTTCCCCTGATGTTTATTTTTTACCTCAGCGATCGGTCTTCAGCTTTCAGTCCTCAGTCCTTTCCAGCGGGGCGAGAAAAGACAAGCTATGAATAACATTCGCAAAACTATCGCCATTGTCGGAATCACCACAGTAATTGGTGGAATTCCTACTGCTGTCTACGCTCAGTTGCCGCCCAGCCAGTTACTGAGTGCAGCTGATAATAATAAGGCAACGATGAGCGCGGTTGATTTATACAACCGGGGCGTTGATAAACTAGACGCCGGTGATTATGAGGGGGCGATCGCAGACTTTGACGAAGCGATCCGTCTTGCTCCCCAGGATGCAGAGTCTTATTACAACCGGGGGTATGCCCGTCACATCCTCGGAGCTTATCAGCAAGCGATCGCAGATTACACTGAGGCGATTCGGATTAATCCTGAGTACGGAAATGCTTACGGCAACCGGGGATATTCCTACTATCTTCTCGAAAATTATCAACAAGCGATCGCTGATTCTACGGAGGCCATCCGACTCAATCCCAAAGATGCAAGTGTCTATATTAACCGAGGCAATGCTCGCGACGATCTAGGAGAAACTCAAGCCGCAATTGCCGATTTTAACCAAGCTTTACAAATCGACCCCAAGAATGCCAGAGCTTATTACAATCGGGGTTTAGCTTACAACCGGCTAGGACAACATGCCAAAGCGCTTGACGATTATACTCAGACGGTAAATTTAGATTCTAAATTTGCTGAAGCCTATTACAACCGCGCAATCACCTACTTACGATTGAATAATCGTCAAGCGGCAGTTGCAGATTTTAAGAAATCCGCAGACCTTTTCAAGTCCCAAGGAAGAACAGAAAGTTACCAAGACGCCCTAGAAGCGACAAAAAACCTTCAACGGTAAACCTACGTTCAATTCAAAGTAGAAGGCAAAAGACAAAAAAACGAAATTCTGTTTCTTTTTACGTTTAACTTTTTACTTTTGCCTTATTTCACCCGTTCCTGAAAAGTATCAGGTGGGTGCTTAGCCTACATTGGATGCCGAAATAGCAACAAATATTAAGCTGCTAAGCAAAGCGATCGCGCCAATTCCCATGAAGAGATAGTTGCGCTTTTGATCCTGGGTTGGCGGTTCTGCTTTGTAAACTTTTGGTTCTACTGCAAAATTGTTCAAACGTCCGCCGTCTTCGGTTGTATATCGCATGAATGATATCCTTATCTGGGATTTATTTTGTAAATAATTGTAACAAAGAATCGGGTCAATGTACTCTATCTTTTGCATGAATTATTTACACTACTTCCGCCAGAGGAGAGAATCTTGGTACCGACTAAGTGCAGGAGTGCCAAGGAGAGGTTGAACTTACATTCTCCTCAGCCCCTTTAGCCTTTAACTGGTAATCGTGCCAGTCAGGGGAGAACTGGGGTTGGCGTAGACTTTTACAGGGATTCGTCCGGCTTGATAGGCGAGACGCCCAGCCTCAACACCCAGAGCCATTGCGCGACCCATCGCAGCAGGATTTTTTGCCCCAGCGATCGCACTATTGATCAACACGGCATCAGCCCCCATCTCCATTGCCTGCGCTGCCTCACTGGGCGTAGCCAGTCCGGCATCCACCACCACTGGCACCCCAGCATTCTCAATAATGATTTCAATATTCGCTGCATTCTTGATGCCCTGTCCGGAACCAATCGGAGAACCCAAAGGCATCACCGTCGCACAGCCAACCTCTTCCAATCGTTTAGCCAGTAACGGGTCAGCATTGATATAAGGCAGAACCGCAAAGCCTTCCTTCACCAGTTGCTCTGCCGCTTCCAAAGTGCCAATTGGGTCGGGCAGGAGATACTTTAAGTCAGGAATCACCTCTAACTTGACAAAGTTATTGTCTTCTTGACCCAAAAGTTTTGCCATCTCCCGCCCCAGACGCGCCACTCGAATCGCCTCTTCAGCGGTTTTGCAGCCAGCAGTGTTGGGTAGCATCCAGATTTTTGTCCAATCCAGCGCTTCAGCCAGCCCTTCATGTCCGGGCGCTTTTGTTTGTACCCGGCGCACCGCCACTGTCACAATTTCGCAACCGCTAGCAGCAATACTTTGCTGCATTTCTTCGATGCTGCGATACTTGCCGGTACCAGTCATCAGGCGAGAGCGAAAAGTCCGACCCGCAATAATTAAAGGATCGGATGGCAGGGTTTCCAAGGAATGATTCATCTGTAGGGACGAGCCTTGAATTCTCCCGGATTCAGAAGGATGGCTTATTTGAAGCATTTTGGGGGTTGCATTGATGGGTTTAGATCCAGCGTAGAACCTGGAGTAGTGAAAATGGTCTAACAGGGGATCGGACTTTTGCTCCCAAATCAGGTCTGCCACTAACGAAGCCGTCACGGGTGCCAGCAAAATTCCGTTGCGGTAATGACCCGTTGCCAGCGTTAAATTCTCGCAGGCGCTAGAACCGAGAATCGGCAACTCATCGGGTGTCGCCGGTCGAAATCCCCACCAAAATTCTTGGATGGGAAAGTTCTGCAAGGTGGGATAAAGGCGAATCGCGCTTTCCAATAAGGTTCTGATTCCGGCTGGAGTGTTATGGGGTGTGAATCCCACATCCTCGCTAGTGGCTCCCACGATCAGTTGTCCATTCCGACGCGGCACGATGTAGATTTCCTCACCAAACAGTACCCGCTTGAGAGGCAATCCCTCCTGACTACCCCCAGGCGCTTGCACGGATAACATTTGACCCTTTTTCGGGCTGACCGGAATTGGCAATAATTCATTTGACCAAGCCCCGGTGGCTAAGACATAGTGTTGAGCGCGAAAATCCCCAGATGCTGTTCTGACGCAGTTGATTCTCCGGTTCTGTTGCTGGAGGGCTTCAGCTGCCACGCCTTCACGGATATCTACACCTGATTCCCTCACTGCCACCCGCAAGGCTTGAACTAAAGCCCGATTGTCTACTTGACCATCTTCGGGATACCACCAACCACCAACAACATCTGAACCCAGTCCGGGTTGAATTTGATGGATTGCATCTTTATCTAACCAATGTGCTGAGGAGTGAGGACTGAGGGCTGAGGACTGAGGATTGAGATAAACGGGTGCCAAGATGCCACTAGGCCAGTAGCCGATAGATACCCCTGCGATCGCTTCCAGTTTGCTTGCCCAGTCCGGATACAAATCCCGACTCCGCAGACATAAATCCAGCATTGCGCCCGTCGGAATCCCTTCTGCTTGGGGTGCTAGCATTCCAGCAGCAGCATAAGCCGCTGCGGAGTTGAAGTCGCGGCACAAGACGGTGACGGTTGCCCCCCGCAAGCGAAGTTCGAGGGCGATCGCTAAGCCAATCGCACCGCCGCCGATGATGAGAATGTCACTTTCTGTATTCATATAGATATAGTTGCTTTAACTAAAATCCGACTCTAAGGCTTTCCATAAATCAACGCATACGCTTTAGAAAAAGATGGCGTCCTAATTTAAGCCTAGTCAAGAAGCGTTCCCGATGAGAGATAGCGATCGCTTTAGTCTTGGTCATGACGACGGATTGCTTCGGAACACCAGGCGCTCCGCAAAACCATCCCTCCTCCCCTTTCGGTGATTGATGTTAGCCTCTTCCCGCCCCTCTGCGATCTTCTCCCTGACTGTGAACTCAACTCGGATTCCTAGAAAACTGTCTCTCAAAAATTAATAATTATTCATCAAAATCCCCACTTTACTTGCAGATGCCTCTGTGACCCTTTTGATTAGCCATCTGCTTCAGGCAGTGTAGCCGATTAGGCGAAGTCAATCCGAGTTATAGGTACAGTTTAAGACTTTCTCGACGAGCGCCGTTGTTCGCAGAGTCCTAAATAGCCTCAAATTATCGGTTTCACGTTGTAGCGTGAGCGTCTTCTCTTCGCCCCGAGCTTTTTGTCTTTTGTTCCACATTATTAATTAGGAGAGTACAAAACCTCTTAAAAATTTAAATTGCAGCTTTATAAGCATTTTTAGGAAACGGAAAACATTAAAAACTTATCTATCTTCTCAATAATCGCGATTAGTACCTAATCCATTCCTCCATCCCCTTTATTTTCTGCGGCAGTTGGACAATAATGCAGTTCATACCCAGATAAAAAGCAATCTACGGCTGGCTTTCTTCGGCAGCGACTTTATTCATGCCCTGCCTAACACCAAAGACAACCATCCTGGTTTGAAATGAAACTATAGGAGACGAAGCGCGTGAAACTGTCAGTATACGGAAAAGGCGGAATCGGCAAATCCACAACCAGCTGCAATATCTCTGTGGCTCTAGCCAAGCGCGGCAAGAAAGTCCTGCAAATTGGCTGTGACCCCAAGCACGACAGCACCTTCACCCTGACCGGCTTCCTGATTCCCACAATTATCGACACGCTTCAAGAAAAGGACTACCACTACGAAGATGTCTGGGCTGAAGATGTCATCTACAAAGGCTATGGCGGCGTTGATTGCGTAGAAGCAGGGGGTCCCCCAGCTGGTGCCGGTTGCGGCGGTTACGTGGTAGGCGAAACCGTGAAGTTACTCAAGGAACTGAACGCCTTCGATGAGTACGATATCATTCTGTTTGACGTACTCGGTGACGTGGTATGCGGTGGCTTTGCAGCTCCCCTCAACTATTCGGACTACTGCTTGATTGTCACTGACAACGGCTTTGACGCCTTGTTTGCAGCCAACCGGATTGCCGCTTCTGTCCGTGAAAAAGCTCGGACTCACCCCCTGCGTCTCGCCGGATTGATTGGCAACCGCACTGCTAAGCGCGACCTGATCGAGAAATACATTTCTGCGGTACCGATGCCAGTGCTGGAAGTGTTGCCGCTGATTGAAGACATTCGCGTTTCCCGTGTTAAGGGCAAAACTCTGTTTGAAATGGCAGAGACTGACCCCTCGCTGAACTACGTCTGCGATTACTACCTCAACATTGCCGACCAAATTCTGGCGCGTCCAGAGGGTGTTGTGCCGAACGATGCTCCAGACCGCGAGTTGTTCTCCTTGCTGTCTGATTTCTACCTCAATCCCACCAAGCCAGAGGTGAAGACTGAAGAACAAGAGCTAGATATGATGATGGTTTAGGGAGCTAAGGATGGAGAATGGATCAATGCTTTTAGTGTCAATCTTGACGTGCGTATTGTTATGCACCATTCTCCAAACCAAATTATTTTCACCAGCATCAGCATCAAGCCCAACTGTGAACACCGAGCAGCTATGTCCTGAGCAGCTACGTCCTGAGCAGCTACGGGAATCGGTCAGAGCCAAATGGCTAGACTACTATCGAAAAAATCACCACTGGCTCAATCGTCTGCAAGTCTGGGTGACATCTGAAGGACAAAGACGCCCTACCTCCAGCTTCATTTTGGCGACGCTATCGACTCTAGACCCGCAATTTAATGAGATGCTTCCCCTGATTGTGGACCTCAATGCAGACCCCGACCGAATTGTGGCGAGCTTTGGGCTAGACTTCGATCCCGACGATGAGCTAGAGGCATTACCGGCGGCTCCCGACGATGAGCTAGAGGCACTATCGGCTGAAAAAACAGATACAGAGGAAGTCAGAATGCTACCTCCGGCTGCTGTCAATGTTGCTCAATCAGCCAGTCGTATCGCTGCTAAGGTGGATGAATCTTGCGAGGGAGTTTATAAAAAGCATCGCTTTCCTTGGCAGCGCTAAAAGTTAACCCAGTATTGGCAGGATGAGCTAACAGAAAGGATGACTTTTTTTGAAAACTTTACATCTGCTTTGAAGCAGAAGTGGTTGGAATATTTTCAAGCGAATCGTTCCTGGATCGCTCTGCAAATGAAGCTTAAGGATGCAGAGATTGTCGCTCTAATCCCAGAGCCTGAGTAATTTGTCAATAGTTATGAGTCATTAAGTCAGAATTTCTTAGTCTCTGGAATGACTAATAACTAATCACCTTTTGACTAACAATCAATTAAAAATTTGAGAGGAAACCTTTACTATGACCCTTGCGAATACAGAACCGGAAGCGCTTAATTTTGAGTGTGAAACTGGAAATTATCATACATTTTGTCCCATCAGCTGCGTAGCTTGGTTGTACCAAAAGATAGAAGATAGTTTCTTCCTAGTTATTGGTACAAAAACCTGTGGCTACTTCTTACAAAACGCGATGGGGGTGATGATTTTTGCGGAACCCCGCTACGCGATGGCTGAGTTGGAAGAAGGAGATATCTCCGCTCAGTTGAATGACTATGAAGAGTTGAAGCGGCTGTGTTTGCAAATTAAGCGCGATCGCAACCCCAGCGTCATTGTTTGGATTGGCACCTGCACCACCGAAATCATCAAAATGGATTTGGAAGGCTTGGCACCCAAGCTAGAATCCGAAATTGGCATCCCCATTGTGACGGCTCGCGCGAATGGTTTAGACTACGCCTTTACTCAAGGGGAAGACACCGTACTGGCGGCGATGGCTGCCCGTTGTCCCGATAAAGCACCCGTGGTAGAAACTGAGAAGAAAGAAAGGAATGCGATCGCTTCTCTGCTCAACTTCGGCAAGAAAAAAGAAGATGTTGCCGCCGATGAATCGGAATATGTCAAGCATCCGCCACTGGTTCTCTTCGGTTCTCTCCCCGATCCAGTTGTTACCAATCTGACACTGGAACTGAAAAAGCAAGGCATTAAAGTTTCAGGTTGGTTGCCATCCAAGCGTTACACCGAATTGCCAGTTCTGGAAGAAGGGTACTACGTCTCTGGCATGAACCCCTTCCTCAGCCGCACTGCTACCACCCTGATGCGTCGCCGCAAGTGCAAACTCATCGGCGCACCCTTCCCCATTGGTCCCGATGGCACCCGCGCCTGGATTGAGAAAATTTGCTCGGTGTTTGGGATTGAACCCAAAGGGCTAGAGGAGCGGGAAGCGCAAATCTGGGAAAATCTGGAAGACTATGTCCAGTTGATTCGCGGCAAATCTGTCTTCTTCATGGGCGATAACTTGTTGGAAATCTCTTTAGCTCGTTTCCTGGTGCGCTGTGGCATGACTTGCCCGGAAATCGGCATCCCCTACATGGATAAGCGCTATCAAGCCGCTGAGTTGGCGTTGCTAGAGAAAACTTGCCACGAAATGGGTGTACCAACGCCTAGAATTGTGGAGAAGCCGGACAACTATAACCAAATTCAGCGTATTTACGAACTCAAACCAGATTTGGTGATTACTGGTATGGCGCACGCTAACCCACTGGAAGCACGCGGTATCAATACTAAGTGGTCTGTTGAGTTCACTTTTGCTCAGATTCACGGCTTTACAAATGCTCGTGACATTCTGGAGTTGGTGACTCGTCCGCTGCGCCGGAATAACAACCTTAAAGATTTGGGTTGGGATAAGTTAGTGAGAGAAGAAGCGAAGATTTAAGAACCTCGCCCCTTGCCCCTTTCCGCTTTTCGGTGAGGGGCGTAATAGATAATAAATAGTAGGAGCGATCTAGATGCGATCGCTCCTATTACTTTTATCAGTAAAGTTAGGTCATCTTGATAGAAGGGTCGAATTGCGATCGCTTTTTTACCCAACTACAGAGGACGCGAAGGAAGAGAGGAAGCGATCGCAAACACAGGATAACTATATGAGTTCTTTAACTAATAACTACACCAAACTTCAGTAATATTCTGGGCAGGCAATCATCCAAATTCTTGATATGTTCATCCGATAATTCGATTAAGTTGAGCTGGTACTTCTGATATAGCTCCTGCTTAACTCGCTTACGTGCCGCATACTCTTGATCGTTGTCGTATCCCCAATACTCGATATACACTCTCCCTGATGGAAGATAAAAGTCACAGTACGCTTCTTCCTCAATGGGTAGTCGTCGTTCGTAAGCATGAACGATTCCCGAAACATACAACCAATTATCAATCAGAGCTTCAGCCTTTGATCGAACCCAATGCCCATCAGTGGTGCGATGCTGTGCGCTAGCCCGAAACTTCTCGCGAAACCCTTGTTCGCTGGTTGCTTCCTTGGTACTTGCTTCTAAACTATCACCATTGATACTTTGGATAGTCGTGAGGAACGCTTGATTCGTCAGAATCGACTCAGACCAGAGAACGTATAGCATGCCGTCTTGCGAATAAGTTTTTTGCACCGCACCGAAGTTAATTCCTAACTTGGTAGCAACCCAGCCGTTCTGGTCTTTGCTCAACAATCCTAATTCAGCCAAAATGGGGTTAACTTTGTGCTTGGGTATTGCCAGTTTCTCGCTGATGCTGGTAGCGGACAACAGCGATGGGGAAGACGATGGCTGAGGCTTCGGTTTAGGTTTTGGTGTGGGTGACGCTTGAGTGTTGTTAGCCTTCCAATGCTCGTAACACAATTTATGACCTGGTTTAGAAACTTGTTTAGTACATTTTGGTTCAGTACAAATTTCCATTGATGAAAGTTCATTAAGCTTAGATACGGCATTGGCTAGCTTCATGAGCGATCGCTCTAAGTTCATATCAATATACACAGCTAAACTGCTGGGTATTTTAACAGTCCTCAAAGACGCTCCGATTCAGGAGTAATACTGAATTTCAACCTAATTGTATGGCACCATCAATAAATGCTTTCCAAGTTTTTGTTAGTTCTTCAGTTTTCAGTTGGTAGTTTGACTGTGCGAATTAGATAGGAAAAGGCATTTTTGTCAGAAAACGTACTGGCTTGAAATGCTACAAAGGCTTCCGGAAGGGTTGTGCAGTTACAAAAACCACTTTAGTTTTAGCTTGTCTGAGTTAGAGCGATCGCACTCCCCTTTTTTTGCACTTGCGTAGCATTCCACCCCAGTTTAGTCAGAGGCAGCTAGAATTAAATGAAACTTTGCGCGATCGCTCAGGATCGTTCCCTGCACTAAAACGCGGTAGGAGAAAAAACTGTATGAAAACAAAATTATCTTTGGTTACGATCGCTTCTAGCACTGCGATCGCTAGTAGCATTTTGTTGGGTTCAGTCAGTTCCGCTCAACCCTGTTCGCTTAGGTCTACTTATTATCGAGAACGGTACGAGCAAGCGAGTTGGTTACGTTCTCCATTGGCAGCAGTCATTACATTACCTGGAATCGCCCTTGCCGCGGCACTCTATCTTGGCGGTCGTTCCCACCAGCGCTAGGCAAATTTGAACTGTACCGCAGGCATCTGGCGTTGGGTTTTTCGGAGCAAAATTGCTTGAGAAACAAAAGACGCGATCGCTATCCTAGCTCCAAACCAAACCCCGATCGGAACAGCGTTAGAAGCAAGCGATCGCCCCAAGCCCTAACTAAAGACGGCTTTCTCTATGCCGTTGTCAGATAGCACGTTATACTGTGTCGTGTTATTCCTGCTCCACCTGACGCAGCGAGGCTGTCATGGGCGCTACTTTACGACAGATTGCCACGTATCTAGACAATCAAGGTTGGAAATATCACATCGACGAAGAAGCGTACCGGATTCTGACGGGTGTACAAGCTGAAAACGTAGACGAATTCTTGATTGTTGTCCAGCTGGATGAGGATGGGGAATTTTTCAAGGTATTTGCGCCCCAAGTTATATCTGGAGTTAAAGATCATCCTTACAAAGAAGCGATCCTCCAGACAATGCTGTGCATTTCTTGGGAAACCAAAATGCTGCAATGGGAATATGACCCAAACGATGGCGAAATTCGTGCCATCATTGAGTTTCCCTTAGAAGATTCAAGTCTTACCGAAAAACAATTCAACCGTTGTTTGTCAGGTTTAATTCAAATTATTGATAATGTAGCGATGCCTCGACTGAAAGAGGTGATGGAAACCGGCAAAGATCCAGGCGATCGAGAATTGGGAGAAAGGCTACTGCTTACCCTTCAAGAAGAAGCTCCTGGATTACTGCAAATGTTGGAGAGAGCGATGGAAGCGCGTAAGAAGCGGGGACTATTCCCATCTGAGTGAATCTGAATCCGGGCACGAAGATCGCTATACTCCAAAGTAATAACCTTACGATTGAAAAGCGAATTTCCTGGGGCTGGACGACTATGACATCCTATGCAACCTCTTCTGCTAGAGCTGAGATGAGCGAACTCCGGCGGTTAAAAACCTTACTGCCGCCAGAATTGCAAAGCTGGGTAACAGTCGAAGGAACGACTGAAGTGAATCCACCCCTGATCCGCTGTGAAGAAATTGGCAAGGATCAAATTGAGGTTCAAATTGATCTGGTGAAATGGGATCAGCTAGCACTCGATCAGCGGAATTTGCTGTTTTGGCACGAAGTTGCCCGAATTCAAAACGACACCATCCCTAGAGATGGCTGGGAAATGGCGGCGCTAGCAATTGGTTTAGGCGGTGCTGTCGGCGAACTGTGGGTGCAGGATGGCTTGCTGTTGATATTAGCCTTGGCATTGTGTGGTGTCTCAGGCTGGAGATTGTATCAAAAAAATAGTGGAGAGAAGCAGGTAAAAGAGATGATTGAAGCGGATGAGAAAGCGATCGCGCTTGCCACCCGCTTTGGTTATTCCCTCCCCAACGCCTACAAAAGTTTGGGTAGCGCTTTGAAAGCTTTGCTAGAGCTAACCCCAAACAAACGGCAACGGAGCAAATACGAAACGCGGCTTTCTGCCCTCAAGCGTAGTGCTGCCAAAGCCAAAGCTAAAGTCAAAGGCGCACGCGAGGACTCAATATAAAGACTCTTCGGATGCGATCGCATCCAAATCTTCGTTACCAGGCGTAAGCTGAGTAACGAGATTGAAGAATTCTTCTGTTTTACATGAGTGCCTGTCTTTCCCCAAATTCGGGTGTAGCTTTGGTACACCCGAATTTGGGCACTGTTTACATTGCCTTTTTATTGCCGCCGCTTAAGCAACAAACCGCCAAAACCCAGTAGCATTAATCCAGCCGTTGCCGCTGGTTCTGGCACTTTTTCCGGAGGTACAAACCCCTCTAACTCTGTAGCACTAGCTTTGAACGAGTAGAGGTAGCCTGGAAGTAATTTTTGTCCGGCGGGACAGCCGCTATCAATAGATACGAGAGTAAAGGCTGTACCATCTGTGCAAACATCCTGCTGACCAGCATTCCCCTGAGTCACACTAAAGTCGTTATCCGTGCCAAGGATAATTGCGTAGGAACCATCCGTTAGCTTAGGCCCGATTGTCAAACCTTCCAACTTCTCAGGGATTACTTGACCACTCGCCTTCAGCTGCGCTGCAACATCTAAAAACAGAGACTTGCTAACAGGTATTACGCCAGATGGTAAAGTATTTGTACCTATCAAGCTGATGTTGCTGACATCTGTGGCACCTGTGAGATCAATTTTGTAAACCCGCTTACTGGCGACTGGGGCTTCACTTAGAGGATCGGCTTCGCCCACGCCGCGATTATCGCGTTCCAGTACCAGGAACTCATTGTTATTGAGGGCGGTAATGGCGCTAATACCAATATTACGACCTTGAGAATTCTGCCCAAAATCGTCATCAGTTCCGGGAATGCGATCGTTAATAGCGGCAAGACTTTCTAGCTGGTAAATATATTGGGCAACGCTATCACCTGTTGCCGTATCAAACTCCACAATTCTCAAGTTCTGGCTGCGTCGTCCATCGGGACTTCCCTCAGTTACGAGCGGGTCTTGCAGCATCGCATACAGTTTTCTACCGTCTGGGCTAAGAGTCACTCCCTCAAAGCCTCGGTTATCCTGGCGACCGCTAGTAAGGATTGGGCGACCATCGACATAATTGGGAACGCTTCCAGCTAGAGGAAGTATGTTGCTTGGAGTGGCAAAGGCCCGAATGAACGAACCAGTCGAAGTGAACTCATAAACAGAGGGGCCATACTCGTCTGAAACGTAGAAGTTGCCGTTGGGTGCAACTGCAAAGCCTTCTGGATCGAAGCTAAGACCAAGAATTCCGGTATCGCCGTTGAGTAACTGGGGGTTCAACCCGTTGAGGTTCTCACCGTCCTTAGTAAATAAAATGGTCTTCAGCAGCTTAAAGTTGCTAATCGTCCCCGTGTTTGGGTCAACATCCAGCGAAAATTTCTGAACTCGGGTTTCGTAGGAAAGTACACCGCCTCCTGCACCGCGATCGCCCAAACCGTAGTACACATTCTCGTAGCGATCGTAATATAGATCCGAGAAAAAACCTAAGCGATTGATGTTAGCACCACCATTGTCGCCATTAGTCGGGAATAGATCCGTACTTTCCCCCGGAATCGCCAGAGTATTAACCAGGGAAGCAGCATAAGTAGAGGTGGTATTTGCCGTGATAGAGAGCGTAGATAGTGCCAGCGAGCAACTAACCGTCCAAAGCCAATGCTTTGCTTTCATAATGTCTTAGCCTCAGAACTTTTACTATCACGAGCATCAGACGGTTACTTTAAAAGCTGGTTAAAGATAACTTTAAAGCGGTCTTCCACACAGTAATTTCACATAAGTATTCCGGTTCTTCATCAATTCTTTATTCAACTACACAAATTTACTAATCAGGATTCGTGGTTCCTGAGAATTCCTTATGAACCATGAACAATTCTAAAGTTGACCCAGCATTTTGTGAGTCTGTGGCACAACTCGTACTTGTTTGAGGCTTCGCTTCATTAATGCCTGCCACTCCAGAACCTGCTCGGGGGTTGGAGCAAACACTGGCAGATGATGGGGCATTTGTAGGGGTGTTACTGGCTGTAAGAACACCGGGATAGCAGGGCTAACTGCTGCCACCAATTCAGATGCCTGTTCCAGCTCAGATGACTCAGTTTGGCTAGAAATAATTAATTTGACAAAACTATCAACCCGTGAGTCATGGCAAAGCTGGAGAAATTCCCTGTGCGCTTCCCACCTTTGTTCTCCACTGACGCTAGGCAGCTTCATATCCATGCCTACAGAGTCCAGGAAGGGCAAAATCGGGGCTAGTTGTTCTGGACGATGACCGCCAGTTTCTAGGTAGACTGGCAACCCTGTGGAGTGGCGCAAAACAGGCAGAAATTTAGCTAGGAAGGGAGCATGAAGCAGCGGTTCGCCACCCGTGAGGCTGATGCTGTCGTGCAAACCAGGTTGATTTTGCCGTTCAATCCATTCTAGTAACACCGAGCTAGACACTGGATTGGAGTGGGTTTCAAAGTCTCTTTGGCCAGGTGTTTGCTCCACAGTACATTTATCTGGAGCTAACCAGGTGTGGGCACTGTCGCAAAAATGGCAGCGCAGGTCGCAGATGGCAAAGCGGATAAATATTTGGCGGGTGCCTACATTCAGTCCTTCCCCTTGAATGGCGGAGAAGACTTCAATTAGCCGCGCAGTGGGATAGTCGGCAGTGTTAGGGGTCATTGTTGCTCTGACTTGAGATGCGACTGGTTCGCTCCGGACTCGGTTTACTTTAAGGTTTCTACTAATCTCATTATCTGCCTTGAGTTCCTAGATTAACCACGCGGGAAGTATGCTTGGCTCTGCGCGTGCTGCCAACAGCGATCGCTGTTGGCAGGGGGTTCCCCAGTCAGCCTTCTCACCGCTTGATAATTCTGTCAATATTGATGATTCCGGTCGGTCCCTGAGGATAACTCACGATAACTACAATTTTTAACCACCGCCAAGCTGTTTGCTCTTTGGTACCCTTAGAAGCAGTTTAAAAAATTCTTGGTACAATTCGCTATTTCAGTGCTACTATGGACACTCGATGAATTTGATTTAGGTAGAATTATATCAAAACAATAAAATAATTCTTTACAAAAACTTTTAATGAAGTTGAATTGACTAATCTCAAATATTTTTCAAAATATAAGATGGCACCTTAGCACTAGGTTTACATGGTTGGACCGATCCCCGATGCAGATTTTCGGATTACGTTCTTCAACGACACTCCTGTAGTCCAGCTACCCCCTCGCCTTACTGTTCTTGAGGCCGTGGCTTTTAAGAAAAGCTGTCAGCAATTCTTACAAGAGAGTGCCGATACCCAGCAATTAGTTTTTGATTTGAGTCAGACCACATTTATTGATAGCAGTGGTATTGGTGCGCTGGTCAGTAATGTAAAGCTAGCGCGGGAGAAACAAGTCGAATTAGTACTTCGGGGTGTCCATCCTCAAGTGATGGCAGTGTTAGCGATGACGGGGCTGGATCAAGTTTTAACGATCGAGCCGCCAAGCCAAAGCACAACCACAATCCCTGGGAAAAAATCAGAAATTCAGCTACCAACGACTCATCCTTCCGTCCGCTCGTGGATTAAACGTGGTATTGATGTGGTGGGATCGCTGGTGGGTTTAGGGATTACGGCAATTTTGTTTATTCCCATCGTCATTGTGATTAAGCTCGACGATCCTGGCCCGATTTTTTTCAGTCAAATCCGTTGCGGTTGGATGGGAAGACGGTTTCAGGTGTGGAAATTCCGTTCGATGTGCGTAAACGCGGAAGCACTGAAAGACAAAATCGAGAATCAAGCCAGCGGTGCCTTTTTCAAGAATGAAAACGATCCGCGAGTAACACGGGTGGGTCGAATTTTACGGAAGACAAGCCTGGATGAACTGCCGCAGTTTTGGAATGTTCTGAAAGGGGAGATGAGTTTAGTCGGTACGAGACCCCCGACACCTGATGAAGTAGAACGATACGAAGTTCCGGAATGGCAGCGTTTAGATGTGAAACCAGGAATGACGGGTGAGTGGCAGGTAAATGGGCGATCGCAAGTACGCAATTTTGAAGACGTGATTCGCTTAGATTTGCGCTATCAAGAGAATTGGAGCCTGATTTACGACCTCAAGTTAATTGTTAAAACAATCCTAATTTTATTTCGCAAAAACAGTGGTGCTTATTAGGAAACCTCAATTACTTCTGTTAATGACAAAGGAACAACCAATAGCACAATCCCGCCTTCAGGTGGAGACGGATCTAAATGCTTTAACAGAAGTTTTGCAATGGTTTGAGCAACTTACTCTACCGCTACTGCCCTATGAATTATGGTGGCAGTCCCAGGTAGCCTTGACTGAAGGGTTTACGAACGTCATTCGCCACGCTCATTCTTCATTGCCCCCAACCACCCCAATACAGATTGAGGTGAAAGTCTATATTAGCTATCTGGAAATGCGGATTTGGGACTACGGAAAACCGTTTAACTTGCAAGCCAAGCTGCAATCAAAGTTGCAAGTGGTGGGTCAAAAGGATTTTGACCCCCTGGAGAATGAAGGAGGTCGCGGGTTGATATTTATGCAACAATTCACAGATGAACTCGATTACACGCGGATGCCTGACGAACGAAATTGCTTGCTGATGCGAAGAAAAATTCGCTAAAACTGGAGAGTATTCGCTTTCTCCTAGATGTGCTGCTGCTTCTGACAACTGGGAATAAATCTCATCTACAAGCGCGATCGCACTTATAGACCGAGAAATAGACCGAGAAAAAGCCACATTATTCCTCAAAGAAGATGCGCGATTGTACCAACATACCGCAACCCCCGATTAGACTAGGTAAAAGCTTGGTGCTAAATATTTGGTAAGACCTAGATCATGCGGATATTGATTTACTCCTACAACTACCATCCCGAACCAATCGGCATTGCCCCCTTGATGACCGAACTAGCGGAAGGTTTGGTAGCACAAGGTCATCAAGTGCGAGTTGTCACTGCCATGCCAAACTATCCGCAACGGCGCATCTACGAGAAATATAAGGGGAAATTGTACCTAACAGAACTCGAAAATGGCGTAGCCATTCAGCGCAATTATGTCTGGATTCGCCCGAAACCGGGTTTGATAGATCGAATTCTATTGGATGCCAGCTTTGTCCTGATCAGCTTAGTCCATGCCCTCAAAGGCAGGCGACCAGATGTAATTTTGTTAACCGTACCGCCCCTGCCAGTTTCCGTTCCAGCCGCGCTCCTAGGATGGTTGCACCGCTGTCCGGTAGTCTTGAACCTCCAGGATATTTTGCCGGAAGCCGCAGTTCATACGGGGTTGCTCACCAACAAACGGATGATTGCCATCTTTGAAAAGCTGGAAAATTTTGCTTACCGAACAGCGACGAAGATTAGCGTCATTGCTGATGGATTTGTTGATAATTTAGTTGGTAAAGGAGTCCCAAAAAGTAAAATTAGGTTGATTCCTAACTGGGTTGATGTTAACTTTATCCAACCTTTGCCTAAAGAAAATAATTATTTTCGAGCCGTTCACCAACTCGACGGCAAATTTGTGGTTCTGTATTCCGGTAACATTGGTCGCACCCAACCCTTAAAGACCCTGATCGATGCGGCGACTTGCCTGCGACATATTCCCGACATTGCTGTGGTGATTGTGGGAGAAGATAAAGCCTTACAAGACCTGGAGCTTTATTGTCAAAAAGTGGATGCGCCAAACGTTTTGCTACTGCCATTTCAACCCCGCGAAAAATTACCGGAACTACTGGCAGCGGCGGATGTAGGGTTGGTGATGCAAAAGGAAAACGTGATTTCCTTCAATATGCCTTCTAAAATTCAGGTGCTGCTAGCCAGCGGTCGGGCAATTTTGGCTTCTGTTCCTGCTAGTGGTACGGCAGCTAAAGCGGTGCAGCATAGCGGCGGCGGTGTCGTCGTTCCCCCAGAAGATCCTGAGGCTCTGGCAGCAGCAATTTTAGACTTATATAAAAACCCTGACAAAGCGGAAAGACTGGGTCAGCAAGGCAGACAATATGCTATCGAAAATTACTCCTTTAAGCACGCCTTGGAGCAGTATGAGAAGCTGTTTGATGAGGTTAGGCTTCATTGATCTAGAATGAAAGCAAAATGGTTGTCGGGTTGAAGTAGCGATCGCGCGATGCCTAGCGTTTATTATCCTGGGAACTAGCGATCGCCCAAAGCCTTAGGCTTTGCCCTTTGCTTCTGTCCCGATAGCCCTATGGAGTTCCTCGCCCAATGCGCGAACAGGTCTTAGCCTGGTTAGCAGATCGTGTCCCTGCCGCTCGAATCAAACATATATTAGGCGTCGAGCGGATGTCTATTGAGCTAGCGCTGCATTATCAACTCGACGAGAAAAAAGCAGGGACAGCGGGGTTGATGCACGATCTCGCAAAATACTTTAAGCCTTCGCTGCTGTTACAAATGGCACGAGAAGAAGGATTGGAATTAGACCCGGTGGATGAAGAAAATCCGCATTTATTGCACGCAGATGTTAGTGCAATTGTTGCTAGAGACAAATTTGGAATATTTGATGAAGAAATTTTGCAGGCAATCCAGGATCACACCTTAGGCAGACCAGGAATGAGTGAATTGAGTTGTATCGTGTTTTTGGCTGATACTCTGGAACCAGGCAGAGGTAACACTCCTGAGTTAGAAGCTTTAAGACAAGTTGCTTGGCAAAATCTCTACAAAGCTGTTTGGCTAACTTGTGATTATTCCCTGAAATATCTCCTCGAAACTCGTTGCTTAATTCACCCTCGAACGATCCGTAGCCGTAATTGGGCACTTCAAATCGCTAGCAAAAAGCAGCAACCTGAAGCTGAAAGGATGAAGGATAAATGAAATGAAAAGTTAAAAAAAGCCATAAAAAGCTGAGGCTCGAAACTTCAAAAATTAAAATAGAAACTTCAGCATCTCTCTAGTACAGTGCTGTGAGTTGAACCAACTTTGAAGGAATTTATAGGTGTTTTTGAACAAGGAAATCAGGATTTAATGTCAGAACAGTTCAAGATACAGTCCTCCTCTACTGGGAACGAAGCATTCATCTCCAACGGAGACGACGCGAATGCTTCTGCTCGACTGGCTGTCAATGCAGATAAACAAAAAGCAAGCAAAGAGCTGGCTTTAACGGCTGCCAGAGCTGCTGATGACCGCAAAGCGGCTGACATCGTATTGCTACAGGTAGGAGAGGTATCCTATCTGGCGGATTACTTTGCGATCGCAACCGGCTTCTCCAGAGTCCAGGTGAGAGCGATCGCCCAATCAATTGAACAGAAAGTAGAAACGGAGTGGCAACGCCTGCCTCTGCGCGTGGAAGGAAAGGCAGAAGGCAGCTGGATACTGTTGGATTACGGGGATGTCATCATTCACATCTTGTTGCCTCCAGAGCGGGAATTCTATAATCTGGAAGCATTCTGGGGTCATGCTGAAAAAATCGATTTCTCAGCATCGTGAGCCGATGGGAGAGTAAAAACATGATGGAAACTCCAGTTTCAGTTTGCCCAGTTCCCGCCGAACAACAACCGCTCAATGAGTACCAGGAGTTGAAGGATTCTTGGTCTTTTCGCTGGGTGACGCTGGAACTGGGAGGATACATCAAAAAGCTGGCTTGGATTTGGGGTCTCGGCTGGTTCGTCGCAGGTCCAATGGCAGCGGCAAGCTTTGCGCCAGGAAAGTATCCGAGCAAGTTTATCCTCATGGGTGCAGCAGGAGCGAGCTTGGGAGTGGTGTTGGCACTGGTGCGACTGTACTTGGGTTGGTCTTACGTGCGATCGCGCCTAGAGAATCAACAAGTGTTTTATGAAGAATCCGGTTGGTATGACGGTCAGTGCTGGACAAAGCCAGAAGAAATTTTGACACGCGATCGCTTGATCGTCACTTACCAAGTTCAACCAATCCTTCAGCGGTTACAGCGAACCTTTGTCTTGCTTGCCTTATTTTTCTTTGCAGGTAGTCTAACTTGGTATTTTCTGTAATGAGTCATTAGGCATTAGGTCATTGAGCGAGAGGTAGTGGATAGTAAGGAAAGGCTGCACAGTCTACCGACGACCTCAGAACAAGCGATCGCAGGCTACTGAACAACTAACAAAAAGTGATAAAGTCTTACCCATGACAAGGGGAAAAAGAAATCAATCCGCAGAACTGGAAGTTCGGTTGCTGCGAGAAGGCATTATTGAATCAACGCATCGCGCCCAAGCAGTCGTCTGTGACAACCGAGGGCGCGTCCTATCCGTGGCAGGCAGTTCGGAAACCGCTGCTTTTGTTCGTTCCGCCCTCAAGCCATTCCAGGCGTTGGCAATTACGACTACCGGCACCCTAGAACGCTACAAGCTAACGGATCGAGACTTAGCCATTATCTGTAGCTCCCACCAAGGTACGACTGCCCAAGTCCGACAGGCTTTTAACGTTCTTTGGCGCTCGGATGTTGACCCATCAGCACTTCAGTGTCCAATTCCAGAAGGTAAACGGAGTCCGCTGGAGTATAACTGTTCCGGGAAACACGCTGGAATGCTTGCCGTTTGCCAAGCAAGGCATTGGCCTCTGAATACCTATTTGCAGCGCAACCACCCCGTTCAGCAGCTAATTTTAGGCAAAGTTGCCGAATTGCTGCGAATGCCCGCTGTAGAGTTCATCAGTGCCCACGATGATTGTGGCGCTCCGACTTACTTCATGCAGCTGGGGCAAATGGGTACCTTGTACGGTCAGCTTGCCTCTGGGAATAATTTGGATATGGAGCGCATCGTCCGTGCCATGACCCATCACCCAAATATGGTGGCAGGAGAAGGTTTATTTGATACAGAACTCATGCGTCTGACCGAAGGTGAAATCATCAGCAAAGGGGGTGCTGAAGGGATTCAGTGCATCGGTCGCGTTGGCGAAGGGATGGGACTAGCAATTAAGGTGGCAGATGGAGCAGGACGGGCAAAGTGTGCCGTTGCCATTCATTTACTTAAGCAAATGGGTTGGATTAGTCCCACGGTGGCGGAAACCCTATCGGAAACCTTTATGAGCTTGAGCAAATTCAAGCGCCTAGATGTCGTTGGAGAACTTTCGATGTTGTAGTTGCCACATTCTTGAATTTGCGTTATAGTAAATAAGTTGGCAACGACGCGGGATAGAGCAGCCTGGTAGCTCGTCGGGCTCATAACCCGAAGGTCAGTGGTTCAAATCCACTTCCCGCCACCAAATACAAAAGTAAACAATCCCTGCAATCCCAAAAGGTTGCAGGGATTTGTTGTAGGCTGGTTAGCAGCGATTCGGTTACATTTAAATATTTATGGCTGTGAATTTGCGGCGTCCGATTTTAGTCGGGGGAATTGGTCTATCATTCTCACTTTGGCTGTTGCAGAGTTTTCATGACTCAGCGGGGACAGTCGGTGAGTTTAGTGTAATTGGCGCGATCGCACTCGGCGCTGGTTTCTGGTTATTCCAGAAACAGACAGCCAAAGAGCTTCATCTGCCAGATGTCAGCCAGATGGATAGGGAAACAGTAGAAAAAGCGATCGCTCAAACCGAAGGTACGATTAGCCAGCTAGAGGCAGAGGCAGAAAACCATCCGGCAAATGCCCCGCTAAGAGAACAACTCGCCAAAATTACGACTGAAATCGACCGCCAGGAGATGCATCTGGCTGTCACTGGCGGAAAGTCAGTCGGCAAATCCACCTTAATTCAAGTTTTAGAGTCCAACTGGGTTTCGCAACAGCCGCAAAAACTCGGCTTGCAAGAGACACCCGCTTTATTTACTGCAATTGACCCCACCTCCCCGCCCCCTTCCCGAATCGGGGAGAGGTCAGATTTTGTGCTATTTCTTACCAATGGAGATTTGACCGATCCGGAATATCAAACCTTACAGCAACTAGCGGCATCTAAACAGCGCGCAGTGCTAGTGCTTAACAAGCAAGATCGGTATTTACCTGAAGAACGCGCCACGGTGTTGCAGCAATTGCGGCAACGAATGCAAGGAACGCTGAACGGAGAAGACGTTGTAGCGATCGCTGCTTCTCCTACCCCCATCAAAGTGCGTCAGCATCAACCGGATGGTTCGGTGCGGGAGTGGATGGAAACCCCCGCCCCTGAGATGAGTGCGATCGCAACTCGGTTAAGCCAAATTTTAGCTCAAGAAAGTCAACAGCTGGTTTGGGCAACGGCTTGGAGGGCAGCTTATGCGCTGAAAGCCGAAGCGAAATCCGCCTTAAATGAAGTGAGACGCGATCGCGCCCTTCCCGTTATCGAGCAATATCAGTGGATTGCCGCCGCCACCGCCTTTGCGAACCCCGTCCCCGCCTTGGACTTGCTGGCAACTGCTGCCATTAACGGTCAGCTAGTCATGGATCTCGGTAATTTATATCAGCAAAAATTCTCTATTCAACAAGCGCAAGCGATCGCTGGGACAATGGGTAGCTTGATGCTCAAGCTTGGTTTAGTCGAGCTAACGACTCAAACCGTAGGTGGGGTTCTCAAGAGCAATGCAATCACATTTGTCGCCGGAGGAGCGGTTCAGGGGGTCAGCGCTGCCTATCTAACCCGGTTAGCGGGTTTGAGCTTGATTGAATATTTCCAAGCGCAGGAAGCCGCTACGACATCCGAAGGGCGTCCCTTGAATCTGGATCAGTTGCGCGAAACCCTGCAAAAAGTGTTTCAGCAAAATCAACGAGTTGCTTTCTTGCAAGGATTTGTCAAGCAAGCTGTGGCGCGTCTGGTGCCAGAATCACCCCAGCCTGCGATCGCGGGTAACGAGATTGCTAGTTGTTAGCCAAGTAGCAGGTTAGCCCAACAGTAGGGTGAGCAATGCCCACCCTACTATTAAAATGTTTTATTCAAACTATCGAAATCTGTACTAGCTCGAAATCAAGACATCATTATATAGTAATAGTCACTAACGTTCTTGAATTTCCTAATTCAGTCGGAACACACATTCCTTTTGGATTTTGAAAGAAAGTTCAGGAAGCCGAATGTGTAGAATCGCAATCGGCAAATCGAAAAACATCTGGAAAAACTTCTTTAAGCTTATGAATAATTTTTTACCCATTGCTTACTTTCAGAATAAATTTGTCCCTTTTAACGAAGCCAAAGTTTCTATTGCTACCCAAGCTTTGCACTATGGAACTGGCGCAATTGGGGGATTAAGAGGGATTCCCGATCCTCAAAATGATAAGCAAATTTTACTATTTAGATTAGACCGTCATTGCCAAAGGTTAAGTGATAGTGCTAAGTATTTACACTACGATATACCAGCCTCTAAAATTCGAGAAACTATCGTTGATTTTATAAAAAAAAATCAACCAAATAAGTCTTTTTATATCCGCCCTCTCGTATATACTTCGGGGTTAGGAATTGCTCCTAGGCTTCATAATGTTGAGAAAGATTTTTTAGTTTATGGAATTGAACTAGCAGATTATTTATCTCCGGAAGGAGTCAGCTGTCGAATTAGTTCCTGGTATCGACAAGAAGATCGCAGCTTGCCTCTGAGAGGTAAAATCAGCGCCGCATATATTACTTCTGCCTTAGCGAAAACTGAGGCGGTAGAGTCAGGCTTTGATGAGGCAATTATGATGAATTCGCAGGGAAAAATTTGCGAAGCCTCTGGGATGAATATATTTTTAGTGAGAAATGGGCAACTGATTACCCCTGGATTTGAACAGGATATTTTAGAAGGAATTACCAGAGATAGCGTCCTAACAATTGCCAGAAATCTAGGAATTAAAACGATAGAAAGACCCGTTGATAAATCAGAGCTTTTTATCGCTGACGAAGTTTTTCTGAGTGGGACTGCTGCCAAGGTTGCGCCAGTCAAAAAAATTGAAAATTATCAATTACCAGAGAGCAAACCGATTACTACAAAACTGCGAGAAAAACTTATAGCGATTACAGAAAATCGAGATCCCGATTATCAAGATTGGGTGGATGAGATCGCGCTTGAATAAGAAAATCCGTCAGACAGAGAGACAAAGGCGATCGCATCTCTACAAACCAAACTGCCTTCGCAGGCTACAAGAACAGCATCAGCGGCGAGACTCGAAGGCGATCGCAACATTGATATCTGATTGCCACTCCCGCGTCACATCCACGGCTTACGCTTTTATTTGTATCGATGAAACTCCTCAATCCATAAAAGCAATGCTGCCCTCTCACCAGAGAGGGCATTTTTGTTTGCAGAGGAGATCGGCTCATAACCCAACCCTAAATTAGCGCTACGCCTTAACGCCCATCTGTCGGAGGATAGCAGTACACAGGTTGCTATTGACATCCAGAAAACCATCAATGGCAGTAAAGTGGTTTTTACCAGGTTGGGGTAGATATTCGCCTTTTAAACCTTTCGCTTTCCAGGCTGCTAGAAACTCCTCGGACTGGCGTTGAAATTCTTTAGATTCATCCCCGCCGTAGGTGACAATCAGCGATCCGGCTTTGTCGGGAATATGCAGGATGGGGCTGTTGCGGAGAACTTCTCCCCAAGTTAATTGTAAAGCGGGTTGCAGCCAGGTGTAGGGAAAGGGCATCAGGTCAAATAAACCACTAATCGCGCAGCCTCCTTTAATGATATCGGCGGGTAAACCGTAGGTTCCTTCCCAGTCAGTTGCCATCAGCATTGCTGTTAATTGACCGCCAGCCGAGTGACCGGAGACATAAATTCGATCGCGAGCGCCTCCAAAACTAGAAGCATTTTTGTAAATCCAGGCAACCGCTGCTCGACTCTGACGCACGATCTCATCCATTGTCACGGAAGGACACAAAGCATAGTTGGTAACCACTACTGTCACTCCTGCTTCCACAGGGGCTTTGGCGACTAAACTAAAATCCTGGCTGCTGAGCAGTCGCCAGTAGCCACCGTGAATAAACACCAAGATGGGGGCATCCGGTTGAGCGGCTGGAAAGATATCCAGATGTTCGGCTAGGGTGGGACCAAAGGGAACCTGGAGTTTGCAGTACAACGCAGAGCGTACGCTAGCGCTTGTTTTCACGTAGAAATCTGCGTACACAGTGAAATCTGGTACTGACTTTTCTACGTTATATTCAGCATCCAGCTCGGCTTGCGTTGAGAAATTACGATAGAGCATAGAGCGTTTCTCGGTTGGGTGGAATAGATTGCGGTTCTAACGTTCAGTAGCGGCTTTTTGAATGTCATTGTAGAAGCATGGCATTCAAAAAGCCCTTACTGATGTATCGCACCCAACCCTTGAATGGCTATAGTAGTGAGCCTTTGAGCCTTCTGTTTCTCGCAGTCGAAACGTGCATCTATTGTAGTTTGACGCTGCGTTGACGAGTGCGAATCAGGAACAAGGCGATCGCTACCAACCCGATAATCGCAGACGGTTCGGGTACACTAGCGTTAAAACGATTGTTCTGTTGCCTCAGCTGCTCTTTTCCATCTTCAACCGAACGATTAAAACGGTCTTTCTGAGCTTCCGCAATTTTAAGAGCCTGTCGTTGCTCGTCATTGACCAGTACAATCATGGACGAGTAAGGCGTGACAATTTTGTAAGTTTTAGCGATCGCATGAATGGCATCCAGTTGAGCAATCTGCTTTCCCTTTATCTGTTTGCTCAGCCCCAAAACCATTTGCCGCGCCGCCAGAGCTTCAAAACCTTTACTGTCGGGCTTTTGAGTTGTATCAGCACTCTGACTGTTCTCCGGGGCTTTTTCCAGAACCCAAGCATAGCCATCCACTACGCTGACGACAGATGACCCTAACGCTGCCTTCGTTGCCTGTCGCTGCAAAACTTCGGAAATTTTAGTACACACACCGCCACCACTGTCTTGAATGGCTTTAAGAGTTGCATCGTCGTAAGCAGGTGGCAGCGATCCTAGATGCACCATCCACAACGGTGCAGGCATTACTGGCACATCTTTACGATTGTCTGATAACTCGTAACCGCTTTCATCCGTCACCAATAAGATGCCGTCGTAAGACGTATTCCCTCGCAGTTGCGTAAACTGCCGCAGCATTTCCTTGGGTTGTATGCTGCCGTAGAATGTCATCTTCCTGGCATTGAAGCGACTGATATCATCGATGCGCTGCGGTTTTGCACCAGGGGACGCACTGATGTACAAATCAGCATCATTATTCGCGAAGATGTTGTCAGCAAAGCCGTGTTGTTCCAACCAGCTCAATGTTTCCGTCAGTTCTTTGGTGTGTACTGCCATACTCCGGGAAGCATCGACAATGACTGCAAACCGCTTCCCTTGGGGCATCAAGTAATTTTTTGCAGCTAACGGCTTGGCTAAGATTTGGTAGCCATCTGGCAAGTTAACCTGATGCAGACTTGGCTGATATTGCCCAGTTGCTGGTAAAAAAGGTTCCAACCATTCATCACCAACCCGTGCTAAAACTTCTCCATTGCGGATACGCTGGGTGTCCTGATTCCAAAAAATGTTACGCTTCTCGCCTAGCTGAGGTAACGCCCACCCCTTCTGTTGTCGCATGACTTTATAAGTCAGCCACAGATGCATTTCGGTTGGTCGATCTTCTGACTCCGCTTGTTCCTGCGGTGATAAACGGGGAGGAATGGGAAAGGCTCGCAAGCGATATTGAAGTGGCCCAACTTGCTCAAGTAAAGCTGGATCGACGGGACGCCAGCGCCTTACCTGTGAAGTATAAACTTTCTGAGCGGCACCGCGTGGCGAAACCTTAAAGGGGAAGCGCTTGGCTAAGTTCTCGCTGTCGCCCAGCCAAACTCCTGTAATTGCAGCGCTTTCTGGCAAAGAAAAAGAATAGAAAATTTCCTCAACATCAGTGGTTTTGTTGGCATATACTTCGTAGAGTTCCACATCTGCCCAATCGCCCTGTGGTTTAACGGTGACTTTTTGCGATCGCAACCACACCTTTTCCTGGTTAATATTTAGCAATCCTGCCTTTGCGTCGTCCAAATTTCCACTAGATTGCAAAGCGTGTTGAATTGCTTGTCGTTCTGCTTTTTGAATTGGCTTGTCAAAAAACTGGGCGTACAGCTTTCCAGCTTTTTCCATATCTCTTAGGGAACCGTTGTATAAAAACGGCGACATCAGGTGATTGTAGCTGTCTTGGAAGAACTGGGAAAGCAGCTCTGGTAAGCCAAAAACGCTCTCATACATAACGCGGATATGGTCATTTTCTTCTGAAGTGCCCAGATACCGATAAGAAGAAAAGTAAGCGTTCAGGAGTCCATCCCGAATCAAGTCGGACTTGGCTACAAGTGCTGCCTTTTCGCTGTCTGATGGTGCTGGGTTCTCTAACAGTTTAAATGCCTGAATCTGAGGCTGGGCATTGAATGAGAGGCACAGAATCATCCAAGCAGTCACCACCGTCCCCGAACCAATAACAGTGCGGTTTCGCCCATGCTGAGCCGCAAAAGCACGTAAGATTCGCTGCCCAGATTGAATGTAGTAGCTTGCCAATATCCAAGGCATGAACAGGGATAGGATAACGCTTACGCAAAAGAGCATAAAAGAGACGGGCATCCACCAGTTTCCGGAAGCCCATATATACCCAAAGTCCCTTATCCACTGAAATTGGAAGAAGTTGTACACGAGAAAGGCGGCTGCGGGTGCGGCATAAAATAGCAGCAGCAACCCTAGGTACACACCAACCCCCGGCATCAGACTGTGAGCCATCATTTGCAACCATGCGATCGCTCGATGACGTTTTGCATAGCCGTATAGCACTTCGAGGTAAAAAGCAACGATACAAACGCCCACTGTGCCCAAAATCAAAGCGCTAGCGGGGGTGAGTTCCGCAAGCCGGAGGCGGAGTCCCTGTCTGAGGAAAAAGAAGAGTAGGCACAGGAGAAACAGGGGTGCTTCCACGCCATAAAACAAACGCATCAGCTGTAAAGGTTGCTTACGGAAACGCCGCAGTCCCAGCACCGTACAGATAATCGATATCACAATCAGAACTGCAAGGGTAATGAAAAATTCTCTTTCGATCGGACTATTCGACGCAGCCTTAATGATTTCGCCTGTATATGCAGGCCAATACCCAGCGCAGACAACCAGCAAAAATGTAATATTACAGAACCAAAATATGCCGTGATATGTGGCATGAAGCAGATTCTTCATAATGCAAGTACACCTAGGAACAAATTTTCGATTATTTAGAAAATGATTGATAAACCATTGATAATTTTGGTTTCAATCAACCCGAAATTAAATTCTCATTAACCATGATTTCTTCAACTGCGATTCTGGATATTTCGTAAAACTATCTTCATTTTCTTTTTTTAGCCTCCTAAAGCGCTAATGCCTATGCTTTGCTAAGGCGTTTCTTTAATTCTTCAATTCCTTATGTACGCTAATCCCAATTTGCAAAGATTCATTGAGCAAACAACTATATTCATCTACGCGATCGTTCAGACTAAATGACATCAACGAAGTGAGATTTTCTTCAAGATTTGCAAATAACTCATAATGATTGCTCAGAAATTGACGATGTTTCCTCATGAGCATTTCCGCTTGTAAAGCGCTGCTCAAGGTTTCTTTAGTAATGCTCAAAGCTTGGATGACTTCTTTTCTAGTGCTGAGGTTATTACAGCGAGAGGGTGAACGACTTGCTGATTCTAGTTCATCGATGAGAGCGATCGCTTGAATTACCCGATTGTATTTATCGACTTTATCTATCAACCTAGCTAAAGATTTGACTTGTTTAACTTGTTGCCACAGATAATAATTCCAAATCGAGACACCCAACAGAGAAATAGTAGAAATTAGGGTTAATAATTTAATGACACCATCTGTATTTCCAGGTAAAGTTCCAGCATTGCGGATTAGAATCAGGCTCACCGGCATAACAAAAATTAAGACCAAGATAAAAATCAATATTTCTGTCAGGAGAACTGATAGCATCTGCTTGGGATTTTTGAGGGTCAACCCTCTATAGATATCAACTGCTAGGGCAGTGCTAGTATCTAAATCAACTAGGTTCTCAAGATCCTCTGCTGTTATTTGCAAATTTTCTAAGTCAGCTTGCATATCAGTTGCTTCCTGTTACGTGCTTAACGAAAACCTAGTGCGCTACTAATTACGTGCCAAATGTGAAAATAAAAGTTACTTTCAATATTACGAAATAGCTCGAAAGGTTTATCAGGAGTCCCAAAAAAAGGTCTGAGTGTCCATCCCAGTTGGCTCCCGACAAAGCCATATAGCACTAACCAACCTCGAATCATTCCTGTGCGTTTTTTCGGGTTATCAGAATCTTGTTCGTTGATAAATATCATGCCTCGGTAAAAACCATTAATACCTATCAAACCAGTAATCGTAAAAACCAGTACATTCAAAAGCTGAAAAAATCGATAGTCGTTAATGGAAAGACGAAAAAACAGGATAATGGGTGCAAAGCTGAACAGCATCACACCAATGATTGACATAGACGCTAACAGCAACGCTAGGTATTGTCCAAAGCTGCGCTTGGAGCCAGTAATCACATCGAAAAAATATAAAGTAGGCAAACAAATAGCCAACGTGATTAAATACAAAGCAGGTAGTTTAATTGCTGAAGCAACCATTTGCAATCCGCCACTAAACGAACCGATAATTGCTCCATAAAGTGCAAAAAACGCGGAACTACTAATTAATAAGGAAACAATCTTGTTTTCAAGTCTTATCCCTTTACTAATCTCTTCCAGAAATTTCTGGCGATCGCGCAAAAAGTGCATTAGGATCGCAAAATGATTCATGGCATCTCCTCCTATCAATTCAGGTATCGCTCTACAAATCTCTCAGGCACCTGCCTCAAACTTGTGGGGATATCCCCGATATTTGTTACAAAAGTTTATAAAATCTGTGAAAAGCGAAGACGGATTCGATAGGACTCAACACCCAGAGGAGAGAATCTTACTGAATTCCCTGTTATGAACGAACGGGATGAGCGGCTTGGCAAACTAATTGAAGCAGTCCGTCAGCATCCATCTGGGAGCCTTAGCTGGCGAAAAGCGATGAATCAGCTGTTGATAGAAATTCAGCAATTGCCAGGATTGGCGAGATCCGCTCACCCGGATTACTTGGAAGCTTTGGATGATACATTGCTGAAATTGGCTGATGAAATACACGAATTTGAACCCAGACAGCCTTCTTTAGAGAAGAGTTTGGTGGCTTGGATTAACCTGAAATTACGCCTGAAATATGAAGTGCGCGACTTGCATTCCTCCCAGCAGACTCGCGCCAAAAATCCCAAGAATCCTCAAGCGGAATTTCAAGAACAACTGAGGAAACCACCCCTCTCGCTTGATGTGCCCTTGGGGGATGAGGGGAGCGAAACTTTTGGCGATCGCTTGGCGGCTTCAGTTCCCTGTACGCTTTTAGAAATAGAAGCCCAAACCCGGCTAGAACAGGAACAGCGGAAAAATCAAAGAATTGGGGTTCAGCTAAAGCAATATATTGATCGAGATCCGGAAGGCAAACTTCGCCGTTGTCATCCCCAAGCTTATCCAGAGTGTAACTGCCAAATCCTCAGCCAGCGGCTGCTCTTAAAGTATCCACCCGACAAACTCGCTCTTGTAGCACGGGATCTCAACATTAATTACAACACCCTGAACTGGCATTGGAAAAACAAAGGACTCCCATTACTGCAAGCGATCGCTAGAAGTTTGGGCTATCAACCAAATGTAGAAAACTTATGAATAGTATTGCACCTGCTTCTCTTACCGTTCCCCTGAGTGACACCGCCCATCAGCTGGCGCGACAATTTGCACAAGAGCAAGCGACTCCTGAAAAAGGGGTGCGGGTATATCTCAATACCCTAGCTGTCTGGGCAGTTCACCGCTATCTAAAATGGCTGAGATACGAACCAAATCTCTCCTCAAGCGACAGTTGGCATCCTGGTATGCGAGCAATGTTTGATGTGGCGGATCTGGTTTTGCCCAACTTAGGTAAGTTAGAGTGCCGTCCCGTCCTGCCTGGGGAGACATCTGTTACACTACCGCCAGAAGCGATGCAAGACCGAGTTGGCTATGTGGCAGTTCAGTTTGGATCGCGTTCTACTCCAGGGGAACCAGTTTACTTACAGGAAGCACAGCTAATTGGATTTACCCCTGCGATCGCTACTATCGATCCGCCAGAGGAACTGCAACTTAATGACTTGCAATCTCTGGATGCACTGATTGAGTATTTAGATCAACTCGAATCGGCGCTGTCAGCTGCACCCAACAAGACGCGATCGCAACTAAACAACTGGTTACAAAATCTCTTCGAGTCTGGTTGGCAGACAGTTGAGGAGGTGTTGACGCCCCAAACGCCTCTTTTCGCATTACGCAGATTAACTGTAAGACGAGCAAAGCAAATTGAGTTGCAAACAAATACAGTTGTTTTAATTGTCACCATCCAGCCAGAAAACCGCCAAAGATTAAGCATCCATCTGCAAGTTTGTTCTGTCAATCCACAAATGACACTGCCACCTCAACTGAAATTGATGGTATTAACAGAATCTGGGGAAGTCTTCCGAGAAATTACTGCTAGCGGGACTGACACCTTTATGCAATATGAATTCAGCGGACAAGTGGGGGAACAATTTAGTGTCAAAGTAGCGTTAGGAGATACTAGCATCACAGAAGCTTTTGTCATCTAAGGATTTCTAGATAATAAAGGTCTTGTCTGAGTGGGTTTATAGCAGTTTTCAAATAACCCAGGTACAGTAGTAAGGGAAAATGAAAAGTTTCTTAAATTACATTTATTTTCAATTCAACCCTAAATGTAATTTAAGTGCAGCATCCACCAATTGCATCACTTCCTCACTCAAAGTTCCCACGGGTTCGCCCTCAATTCGCTGCTTAGAAATTGTCCTTACTTGCTGCGCCTGCACCTTAGAAGGTTTGGCTAGACCGCTATCATCTGGATTCAGTAAAATTTCAAAAGCATAGACACGGCTAATATTAGATGTAATTGGCAAAATTGTTACTGTTGTGGCGGCGCGGTTATTAATATCATTGCTGACTATTAGCACCGGGCGACGTTTATCCATCTCAGAACCAACCGCAGGACTGAGATTAGCATAATAAATTTCACCACGTTTCATTAGTCAATCCATCCGCAATTGTTACATCCCAAGTTGGGTCAATTTCTTGTGATGCTTGTCGGTAAGCCTCCTCAAGTGCGTCCTGTTGGAGTTCTTGTAGTCGTCCTTGGTAGATGTCTTGCTGTTGTTCAAGGAGTTTGACACCTGCAAGGATGACTTCGATCGCGCTATTGTATTTGCCACTGATAAGTTGGCGCTGCACAAGGGCTTCAACTTCAGGTGGTAGAACGATTTGCATGATGTTGGCACAGAGGATTTTTGACTCTATTGTAGGTGATCGCTTCTCCCACCACTTCTTGAAGTCCACCGACATCAACGAGCGATCGCCTACATTTTGGCGATCTATTGACACAGCAAGCGCCTGCATTGCCCTCACTTTTAAAACATCCTCTAATCTCGGTGGAATAGAAACGCTCTCCCCTGGTCTCATCTCGGCAAGGTTTAAGCCTATATTAATGCTGTAATGACTTAATTCTGGAAGTTCCCGAAAGCAGGCAGCGATGGAAAAATTAGTCATCCTGGATATCGATGGTGACTTGCATCTGGGAGCAGTCGCAACGCTGGAAATTCGGGAAGAAGGCAACCATGCTGTTACCACCCGTGCCAAAGGTAAATTGCCTCCAGCAACTCAGTTACTGGAACAATACGAACACTGGCAGTCTCTCTATCGCAGTTTGTCGTTCCTGTTTCGCTTGGAAGAAAGAGGGGGACAAATTACTCAGGGTTCTCCAAAAGATTTACTTGACGCTTGCCGCGAGTCTGCTCAGACCTTAGCAGATAGTTTGACAATCTGGCTCAAAGCTGAGTCTTTTCGCCCGATTCGAGAAAAATTACTCGAAAAATTATTACCAACCGATACAGTGCGGTTGATTCTGCAAATAGAAGACAACCAACTGCGACGACTCCCCTGGCATTTATGGGATTTTTTTGAGCGTTACCCCAAGGCAGAAGTAGCGCTGGGGGCAACAGCTTACGAACGGGTGGAAAATTTAGGGCAATTTCGGGAAAAGCCTAGAATTTTAGCGATTTTGGGCAACGGTAACGGTATTGATATTGAAGCAGACCGACAGTTGCTTTCAAGTTTTCTTTGTGATGCAGAAATTGTCTTTTTAGTCGAACCGCAACGCCGCCAGTTATATCAACAACTTTGGGACTCAGATGGGTGGGATATTTTATTTTTTGCTGGACATAGTTCTAGCCTTGCTTGTGGCGAAACGGGCGAGATTGAAATTAATGGTAGCGATCGCTTATCCATCACCGAGTTAACCTATGCTCTGAGAAGAGCAATAGAACGCGGCTTACAACTGGCAGTTTTCAATTCCTGCGATGGACTAGGCTTAGCACGTTCCCTTGAAAGCCTCCATATTCCCCAAATCGTTGTTATGCGGGAACCAGTCCCTGACTTGGTTGCTCAGGAATTTCTCAAGTCTTTTCTCACTGCTTTTTCTAGGGGCGAGTCTTTTTATACATCTGTGCGAGAAGCGCGAGAACATCTGCAAGCTTTAGAGGATCGATGTCCCTGCGCCAGTTGGTTGCCAGTAATATGCCAAAATCCCACGGCGGTGCCCATCATTTGGCAAGGATTACATGATAGAGGAAAAGGGTCTCTTGACGGGTACGAGCACGGCAGTGTTGTGCCCGTACAAACTGGGCAAGTTCCCTGTCCCTATCGGGGTTTGTCTGCATTTCAAGAAGCCGATGCACCGTTTTTCTTCGGTAGAGAAGCTTTCACTGAGAAACTGTTGAAAGCGGTATATAATCAGCCACTCGTCGCTGCGATTGGTCCTTCCGGTAGCGGCAAATCTTCCGCAGTATTTGCAGGCTTAATTCCACGTCTGCGTCAGATAGAAAACTGGCTAATTGTTAGCTTTCGTCCGGGGAATCGTCCTTTTTTAAAACTGGCAGAACAGCTAATTCCCCTATTAGAACCGCAGTTGCGTGAAACAGATCGTTTGGTTGAAATCAACAAACTAGCAACAGCAATTCAGCAGGGTGACTTGCCATTAATCGCTGTGTTAGAGCGAATTCTAGATAAAACTCCCACAACTGACCATCTGCTTTTATTTGCCGATCAGTTTGAGGAATTGTACGCGCTTTGTCAGGAAGCTGAAATCCGTCAACGCTTTCAAGATGAATTGTTAACTGCTGTCAACCAGATACCCAGTTTTACCCTAATTCTCACTTTACGAGCGGATTTCTGCGAATACGCCCTTTCTTACCATCCCTTTGCCTCTGCATTGCAGCGCTTCCCTCCAGAATTTTTAGGGCAAATGAGCCGCTTAGAACTGCAAGCAGCGATCGCAAAACCAGCCCAAAATTTAGGTGTACAGATCGAGGAAGGATTGCGATCGCGCATACTAGATGCCGTTAGCTGCGAACCCGGTTCTTTGCCTTTACTGGAGTTTGCCCTAACCTTGCTGTGGGAACAACAATGCAATGGTATCCTCACTCATGCTGCTTATGATGCCATTGGAGGTGTCGAACAAGCACTCGCCAGTTATGCCGAACAGGTGTACGCGGCACTCAAACCGGAAGCACAGCAACAGGCAAAGCGTATCTTTCTCCAATTAGTGCATCCCGGTGAAGGCACCGCCGATACTCGCCGCATCGCTACCCGCACCGACGTAGGACAAGACAATTGGAACTTAGTTACGCGCCTAGCGGATGCACGTTTGGTTGTCACCAGACAAGATGAAGCAACAAGCGTTGAAACTGTCGAAATCGTCCATGAAGCGCTGATTCGAGAGTGGCAACGCTTGCGCCAGTGGCTAGAAGATAACCGCAGCTTCCGGACTTGGCAGGAGCGATTGCGGATAGCTTTGCGACAATGGGATAGCCAGCAAGATGAGGGGGTACTGTGGCGAGGTGCGCCGTTATTAGAAGCTCAACATTGGTACGCCGAACGTTCAGCGGATCTGAGTTCAACGGAGCAAACTTTTATACAGGCAAGTTTGGCTCTGCAAGCACGAGAGCAGAGAGTACGCGATCGCCAACGAAGACAAGTTATCCTGGGACTCACGAGCGGTTTGATAGGACTAGGATTGCTAGTGGGAATTGCCACAAAGCAATGGCAGCGAGCTGAAACGGGTGAAATCGATGCCCAACTCAATGCTTTAAGTGCCTCCTCAGATGAACTCCTAGCCTCAAATAAAGAACTAGAAGCATTGCTGGAAAGTTTAAAGGCAGGTAGACAGCTACAACAATCTATCGAAGCCAAACCCGACACTCGCATTCGAGTGGTAACGGTTCTACAGCAAGCCGTCTACGGCGTCAGAGAGTATAACCGTCTGGAGGGACATCAAAGAACAGTCATTAGCCTCAGTTTTAGCCCGGATGGTCAAACCATCGCATCTGCGAGTGATGACGGGACAGTGAAACTTTGGCAACGGGATGGCACGCTGTTGACGACGCTGGAAGGACATCGAGACAAAGTAAAAAGCGTCAGCTTCAGCCCAGACAGCCAAATGGTGGCTTCTGCAAGTTATGACAAAACGGTGAAACTCTGGCACCGGGACGGTACACTCATAACTACTCTCAAAGGGCACGCTGGCAAAGTCAATAGCGTTGCTTTTAGCCCAGATGGTCAGTTTCTCGCCTCTGCCAGTGCGGATAAAACGGTGAAACTTTGGCGGCGGAACGGCAGCCTAATTGTTACCTTAAAGGGTCATCGCTCTTGGGTAACAAGTATTCACTTCAGCCCAGACAGCCAAACCTTAGCGACCGCTAGCACCGACAAAACAATTAGACTGTGGCACCGCAATGGTAAATTGCTAGGGATTTTAAAAGGACATACCGCTTCAGTTAATAGCGTCAGTTTCAGCCCCGACGGTCAGACTTTGGCTTCTGCTAGTGCAGATACTACAGTGAAACTCTGGCGTCAGAATCGGAGTCTGGGAGGTTTTGAAACTCGTCCCTACAGAACTTTCACCGAACACAAGGATCTCGTTTGGGCGGTTAGTTTTAGCCCAGACGGTCAAACCGTGGCTTCTGCCGGTGCGGACAAAACGGTGCAACTCTGGCGTCTGGATGGCACGCTTGTTTCTACTCTCAAAGGACACAGCGCTTCGATTTACAGTGTGAGTTTCAGCCCCGATGGTCAGAGTTTGGCTTCTGCCAGCGCCGATACTACAGTTAAACTTTGGCACCCTAACGCTGAGAAACTTCCCACTTTGCAGAAGCATGATTCTGAGGTGCGGGGTGTAAGTTTTAGTCCAGATGGTCAGACTTTGGTTTCCGCCAGCGCCGACAAAACAGTGAAGCTTTGGCATCAAGACGGGAAGCTGCTAAAAACTCTCAAAGGACACAATGGGGAGATTTCCAGCATCAGTTTTAGCCCGGATGGACAGACGTTTGCTTCAGCGAGTGCAGACAAAACGATAAAATTGTGGCACAAAGACGGCACGCTTCTGAAGACCTTCCAGGGACATACTGCTAGTGTCTTGAGTGTTCGTTTCAGTCCAGATGGTCAGACTTTAGCCTCAGCGAGTGCTGACAGAACTGTGAAACTCTGGAATCGGGATGGAACTCTGGTGGATACCTTAATCGGACATCAGGATTCGGTAACAAGCGTGAGTTTCAGCTCTGACGGTCAGACTTTAGCTTCTGTGAGTGCTGACGAAACAGTGAAGCTTTGGCATAACGGAAGTTTGCTCAGCACTCTACCGGGACATAGTGCTGGTATCTTAGATGTCAGCTTCAGTCCCAATGGTAGTACCTTCGCTTCTGCCAGTGCTGATGGAATCGTAAAACTTTGGAGCAACGGTCAGTTGCTCAAAACCTTAACCGGACATACCAATCGAGTCAATAGCATCAGCTTCAGCCCGAATGGTCAAACTCTAGCTTCTGCCAGTTCTGACGGAACGGTGAAACTCTGGAGCCTGAGTGGGAAATTGCTCAAAACCTTACGTGGGCATACTGATAGCGTTTTGGGGATAAGTTTTAGCCCAGATGGTCAAACAATCGCTTCAGCTAGTAGCGATCGCACAATTATTTTATGGAATTTGGATCTGGATGCCCTACTGGTTCTAAACTGTGCCTGGATGCGGGATTATCTGCAAACAAACAGCCTGTCGATTTGCCAGTAAAGTTGCACAAAATCCAGGTTAATTGCGATCGCGATATCTGCCTCTTTGTTGCTTCCAAATTCCTGACTTAAAATTAGCGGTTCCCCAACTGAATACACCGAAATGCCAGACCCTCTCAAACTGACACAAGATTAATGACCTCAGACAGCACTTATCTACAAATCAAGAATTTCGCAATTAGAGAATCTGCGAGTGTAGCCAAAAATTGCTCCTCATTCCCAGAATCTTACATTACTACAGGTGCCAGTCATGCCGTTCAAAGTTGAAGTAGTTCCACACAATCTACAGTGGCGAGATGCGTTTGAGGCTGAGTCGCAGCAAGTTGCCGAGGCAATGGGTGAAAATATGGTTGCAATACATCATATTGGTAGCACGGCAATTCCTAATATTTACGCAAAGCCCATCATCGATCTGCTGGTTGAAGTGAAAGACATTTCTCGTGTAGATGAGCAGAGTGCAGCAATGGAGTCACTGGGTTATGAAGTGATGGGTGAATATGGAATTCCCGGTCGTCGATTCTTCCTTAAGAATAGCCAAGCAGGTATCAGAACACATCACATTCACACATTCGAGATTGGTTCAGCACAGGTAAAGCGTCACTTAGCATTTCGAGATTACATGATTGCTCATCCTGACGATGCACAGCAATACAGTAACCTTAAGCGGAAATTAGCCGAGATGTATCCCGATGATATAGAGGGATATATGGACGGGAAAGACGACTTTATCAAAACCATTGACCAAAAAGCGGCAGAGTGGTGTGTGTCTTCAGTAAAGGAGTAACAGTGTCGCTATCCTGACTTATATTTTGCTTGCGAGGAGAAACCTCTATGAAACCCCATATTGCGATCGCTGAACTTAGCTATTAGGTATCCAGTAAACCATCTGAGAGTTACGAACATGGCAGAGAAGAAATCTTTGATTTTGCGGCGTCAACAAATAGAAGACAATATGCAAACATTCTCACACCCCTGGAATCCGAAATCCGAAATTTCAGGGACACAAATGGGGCGTTTGCTCGGACTAAAGCGCACCGGAGTCAACTTTGCAAAAGTCCCTCCCGGAAAGGAATCCTTTGTCTATCATTCTCATTACCGCGAGGAAGAATGGATTTACATCCTATCCGGTTGCGGAATTGCGGAAATTGATGGCGAAGAATTTGAGGTTGGTGCAGGAGACTTCATGGCATTCCCAACTCCTTCAGTCGCTCATCATCTGAGGAATGCAGGCGATGAAGACTTAGTTTACCTAATGGGAGGAGAAAACCTCGATATAGAAATTGCCGATTTTCCGCACCTTGGAAAACGCATGTTTCGCCGTGAAGATGCTATTGAAATTTTTGACGTGTCAGATGCCAAACCGTTTGGAGCATTAGACACCTGAATGAGGAAAAACGATTCGCTGGCTGGAAACGGAACTTTTTACGTTAGGGATGAGTAGTCACCTTATGGCTATTGTTCATAAGCCAGCAGTCTAACAGGATGATTGAAAGCAAAGTCATTACAGAGGAGAAAATGAGGATATACGAAAAGTTTTAGTCTGGATAATTCCCAAAATACCCTAAAGTTAGACCGCCAAGGTGCCGGATAATCTTGGTGGATAAAGGCTGTTAGACTCCAAAAGCCCAGGATAAGTCCAGGCTTGGCAAAGTTAGACGCAAAACAGTGAGTTAACATAAAAATAAGCGTGTTAGACGGCTTAGTGCGGTTGAATAAATTGTTAGTCTTCAATTGTTGGTAAGGCGAAGGCGCAATTTGACAGTTGTCTGTGGGACGTAAGACGTTGAAAAAAATGCGATTCTTTGTTTAATTTGCGTTAAAAATTCGCAATCAACGCAACTTTTGTTTATCTAGCATTATCTATAAAATTTCTAATAAAAAATTAGTTCGTTTTTAAGGAGAAGCTATGAGTGATTTCAGAAAGTTATTAAATACTCTCAAACGAGAGTCAAGAGTAAAAGAGTGTTTTTGCGCTAGTGATGAATGTTCTTCAGTTATTAAAGCGCATTCAGTCCAGAACAATAAAATTTTGAGGGAAATAGCCACCGATGGTTTGGTTGTCCAGCTAAAACCGGAGGATTTGGACGGTAATTTTATAATTGAATCAGAAGAGATAGGTAGAAAGATAGCAACAGTTTCTACCAATTTTTGTGGTTTCCATGACACAAAGATATTTCTCCCAATTGAATCAAAGGACTATCGTAAAAATGATAAGCAGCAGGAATTTATATTTGCATATCGAGCCTTTGCTAGAGAATATCACCTGAAGCGTGAAGCTAAAAATCTTTATGAGAATGCTAGAAAGGCAGCTAGAGAGGATAATAAACATTTTTTTGATTTAGTCCTAAAAGGCACAAACAACACTTTGCGACAATTAGAAAAAGAAAAGGAAAAGCTTAATACTGCTCTAAAAAAATCCGATTTTGGAATCTTTGGGACACACATAATAGAGTTCCACGGCAATTATCAGATAGCAGCTTCATCTTTATTTGCAATTAAAGAGGATTTGCAAGGGAATCCTATCAATGATCTATCTGATCTTGATCAAGAATTAAAGTGGATATTTTTAAGTGTATTTCCTCAAAAAAGCAAAACTTTAGTTCTTCTTAGTTTCTACAAGAAGAATCGAAAGTTATTTTCATTTATAAGAAATCAGCTTATGAAAAAAAGCCTTCAAGAACAGAAACTAATTATTTCAAATATATTATTATGTCATGTTGAGAATTTAGTGTTATCTCCTAGGGTATGGGAGAAACTTCTTCCAGAGAAGCAAGATGCTGTCAAGCGAATATTTTTAAAAACTATCACCTGCTCCGAAAATCGCCTATCAAATATTAGGGATATAAACCTGTTTATATGACCTTAATACCTCTTATCTAGTTCATAAAGCAGCCAAATTATAACTGGAATTGGTGGTGAGAAGATTAAACTACCAGACCTTTATAGGCTAACAAATCGTTAGGCTGGACGAAAGAGAGCTTCTAGTCTGAAGTTGTTGTGGAAAAAATACTCAAAAGCCTTAGTGTGACTAAATAGACGCAGTTTTGGACTGCTATTTTACTGGATATACCTCAGTAATTCCTAGAAAGGCTAAAAAGTTTGAGTATAGTAAGTTTTGGCTTTTTGAAGCGCTTATTAAAGCCAGAAAACCTATACATGGCTATTTTTATAGCATAGAATGATCGCTGGGTCTATATTTTTAATTAATTTACAAGGGTACAAACAGTCACTGACTATCCAAAGCTGGGTTGCCATTAGGTTATATCTATACTGCTTTGTCCCGCCAGGTTAGAGGATATTGATACACTGTTTCGTATTCGGATGAGTGCGATCGCACCTCTTGTAGGGTGCCTTAATAACGCACCACACTCTCATTAAAAACGCGAGCTTCTGCTTCTAAAGAAACGCTCAATCTAACTAACGCCTTCACGCTAGCCAAGTGGAAGAAAGCTTCTTCAGCAGCAGCTGCAAGCAGATCGCTTTAAGCAGTGCAGAAATTCATCGCGATCGCAAACTACGATCTGCAATGTCTGCTTGTCACCCAATCGGGTGAGGTGTTCTTTCCGCAAGTTTTTGTAGTATGCCTGTAGTAAAGCGCAACTTAAATTTCCGGAATTACGGCAAAGTAGGCATCTAAGCTAATTTTATGATTACTTTAACAATGCGTCCTTATGCAGGGGAAGCGGATTTAGAAGCGATCGCTCACTTGATCAATTCCTGCGAAGCGGTCGATAAACTCGATGAAGGCATATCTGTATCTGAACTGCGACAGGAATTTAAAGCACCTTCATTAGACAAAGCACGCGATCTTTGCCTCTGGGAAAACTCTGACGGTAAGCTGATTGGCTTCGGACGAATGTGGATTCCCCCTGATGGCGAAATCATCGAAGGCTACATTGGTTTCCACGTCCACCCAAGCGATCGCGGCGTTTATCTGGAAAAACAGATCGTCGCCTGGGGTGAGGAACGGATGCGCGAAGTTAGCAAAGAACGCTGCATGAGTGTTAAGCTGCGCTCCAGCGCTCGCGAAGACCAAGCCGAACGCATCGCTTTCTTAGAAAGTTGCGGTTTCACTGCCGATCGGTACTTTTTCACCATGAGGCGATCGCTGGATGAACCAATACCACAACCGCAGTTTCCAGCAGGTTTCACCATTCGCCAAGTAGAAGTTGAACAAGACGCAGAAGCGTGGGTGGAGATGTTTAACCAGTCGTTTATCGACCATTGGAATCATCACCCTTTAACTGTGGAGATGCTTAAGTATTATCTAAGCGACCGGGATTACAAGCCGGAATTAAACTTGATTGCGATCGCTCCTGATGGGACTTTTGCTGCTTTTTGCCACAGCAGGATCTATACAGAGGAAAATGCACGCAGCGATCGCAACGAAGGCTGGATTGCTGTACTAGGCACGCGGCGCGGCTTCCGTAAGATTGGGCTGGGACGAGCTATGTTACTAAGCGGGATGCAGCGTTTGAAGGCTGCTGGCGTAGAGACAGCCAAGCTTGGCGTCGATGCTCAAAATCCTTCAGGTGCGCTGCAACTCTACGAATCTGTCGGTTATGCCACACTTCACACCCGCATTTTCTACGTCAAGGATGTGTAGTTAGACTCTTGCTTAAAAATCTTGCTGCCGAACTCTTGACAACTTTTGTAGTGTTTATGTAGTATAAAGTAGTGAAGCAAGAGAACGACAAGTTCATACATCATCTTGCTTCCAACTTTAAGGAGGTGTTCAAAATGGTTCACATTCGTTTTGAAGGTCGTTCTTACGACATTGAAGAAAAGCAACTAGGTGTAACGGATGGCATGAACGACAAATCCGTTAAGGAACGCCTTGCACAGCATTTTGATGTTAGAAGCGATCGCTTCCAATCCTACGTTGTCGATCGCCGTCCCAGTGGGGATTTAATTGTACGTCCAGAAGCAGTTTACGGCTAGATAATTTTGAATTACAAATTGAACTCAAAACTCAAAATCCAATACTCAAAATTATTCATTCCCGCGCCCTAATTTGTGAAGCTTACACACATTCCCGCTTCGGTCGGGGAGGTAGTGGGTTCGACTCCCACCGACTGCTTCTTAATGCAGTCGTAGCTCAACGGATAGAGCGCCAAGTGATAACAGCTTTGCTGACTTGCGCGGGATAAAAATCAATTTTCTTGTTGATTTAATCTGAAAATAATGGCACGCGCCCCGATGTAAGAAGCATACAAACTGGTAACGTTCGGGAAACCGAATTGTAGGTTCGATTCCTACCCTCTCCGCTGCATGGAGAGGTGTCAAAAAAGCTTCTTAAACTTGCGCGTAGCTACTACTCTTTATCCCAACTGGAAATAAAAAATAAAGCTTCCACTTCGTACCCAAACTTAAAAAGCTTACATACTAGCTCTGTGGTAGAGCAATCGACTGATTAATCGATAGGTCGGGTTCAACTCCCGTTAACTATAGCTTTCTTAACTTGTACGAAGTGACAATTCTTTCCAAAACAGATTGGATACTAAATAGTGCGTTTTATGGATACTCAGCTTTAAATTTTGTGTTCCGCGCCCTAACCTGAAAAGCATACACACATCCGCCTGATAAGCGGGAGATGTAGGTTCAATTCCTACCGCTGCCATTATTTGGCAGTGTAGAGTAACGGTAACTCTCCAGTGAATAGCTTTTTTAACTTGCGCGGAACACCCAATACTTTCGAGACTGCAATAATCGCTTCGCGCCCTAATAGATAAAGCTTACATACTAGCTCAGTTGGTTAGAGCACTTGACTCATAATCAAGCCGTGACGGGTTCAATTCCCGTGTATATTCAAACAGCTTTTTCGACTTGCGCGGAGCAATCTAAATACGAATAAATTTATCGTTATTTTTGATATTTACTGGAGGGTTTTCCAATGTTATGCAGTTCTTCCCTAATTACAACAAACCTAGCCATAACTGAATGGCAATTTATCAGAATCAATAGAAATTTAGGGACGATATCGAGTAATGAGCGAACATCGTTTGGGGGAAATTGTCATTGAACGTCCTCGTGGAGGAATGAGGATAAGTGTAAAAAAGCTTACAGGCTATAAAAAATCTCTGCAAAAGATTACTAATGAGGCAATTGAAGAAGGGTTACTCTGTCCTTATTTAATTAAGACCAGAAAACGCACAAAACACTTCTCAGATTGTCTTGGTCCATTACGTCGCTGGTTGCATTCTAAAGTAGGCGAATCTTGGGATAATGTTTACAGCGAATTATGCCAGCAGCTTGAAACGAGAACGTTATCAGGACAACATATTCTCTCCCATGTATGGGGTTTTGTGGAAAAGGATGTTGAACTAATTGATGGAGTTCCTTATTCTACTAAATCGTGCAAGTATTTACCTAGAAATCCGCTGAATTATTGGAGAGAGCAACTTTATATCCATCCCGATACTAAAGTTCTCTGCTTAGCTAAGAAAGCACCCAATAAACCTCCCGAAAAGCAAGACAGTCTAGTGGTTGTTAATGACTGCCTAGAATATCATAAAATTAACAATTTGTGGTATGCAATAAAGCTTCAAAATACACCACCACCAAAGCCAGTAACAGATATTGTCTTAAAAGAAATTGCTGACGGTTGGAGTGTACGGGAGAAGCAAGGTAGAAGAATCTACAGAAAAAGTTACGCTGTCGATAAACGTCAGTGTAACAAGAAGGAAATTAAGTTCATTATGCAGCAGCTTGCAAATAGTTAAACTTTTCATTCCGCGCCCTGATAGAGAAAGCTTACATACTAGCCGAATTGGTACAGGCGCTTGATTTAAACTCAAGATTATGCAGGTTCAACCCCTGCGTATGAAACAACAGCTTTCTCGACTTGCGTGGAATGATAATATTTCATTTTTTATTATGAGGAGAAGTATAAAGATGTCTGTAAAAACAATTAAGATTCTAGAGCAAGTAAAATCTTTAACACTAACCGAAGCGGCAGAATTAGTTAAGCAAGTTGAAGCCACTTTTCGAGTTGATGGTTCGCCTCGCCAGCAGACAGGTATTATTGAAATAATCGAGGAAAAAGGTGAAGAACTTTCTGTAAAAACTGAGTTTGATGTAGTTTTGGAGGAAGTTCCTGCTGATAAGAAGATTGCAATCCTCAAAGTTGTACGGACTTTGACTAATTTGGATCTGAAGTCAGCAAAAGATTTTGTTGATTCAGCGCCGAAAGTGGTGAAAGAAGCGATCGCTCTCGCAGATGCCAACGACATCAAGCAACAGCTAGAAGTAGCAGGTGCGAAAGTAGCTCTTAAGTAATGGTCGTTGTGAAATACCAGACAGTCGATGAAATAGAAAATCTAATCGCAGCATTCAAGAATTGCACATTGCCACGAGACGAGTGGAATCATCATGCACACTTAACGGTTGCAGTATGGTATCTCACTCGTTACTCGAAGGCAGAAGCGACGAATTGCATACGCGATCGCATCCAGCACTACAACAAAGTGAATGGCATCCAAACCACCAACGACAGCGGCTATCACGAAACCATAACTCTATTTTGGATTCGGCTCATCAGTAGATATCTGTCGATTGCGGGGAAAGATTTTTCTATCGTAGATATTGTTAACGAGTTTATCAAAATTTACGGAAATAAGTCTTTTCCCTTGCAATACTACAGTCGCGATCGCTTAATGTCTTGGCAAGCTCGGATAAGTTGGACTGAACCGGATTTGAAACCTTTAGATTAGCAGGGATGACAGTCTCTTGCTTGGCAAATTATAATGGCAGTTGTCGCCGCGCCCCAACAGAAAAAGCTTACATACCCTTTTAAGGTAAAAAAACAGCTTTCTCGACTTGCGCGGCACCAAATTACTTGCGTGCGACATCTGCCTCCTCAACACTTCAAATGAAATGGAGGTAGTTGCAATGAATACACTAGAACGCGACTTGCGTTTGGAAATGCTCAACAGTCTGCTGACTACGCCACACCGGGAACTCGGTAAGGTAGCAGAAGTGCATAAGATGATGGTCGAACTTGACCCCATCTTTTACGGACACCTGGCTGTATGGTATCAGCGTCAGGGTGATGTGCGCGACCACAAGGAAGTTTTTGTCGGTAATTTGCTTACCAGCAGCTTGAACGAACACCGAGGTGCGGGTTTTATGATGCTACAAGAGTTTCCACCTTACCAGGTGGCGCGGATTGTAGACTTTATGAAGCAGCATCAGCAAAAGTTACCGCGTTCGGCGCGGACTGCGGTGCGGCGATATTTGCAGGAACGGGAAAAGAATGCTGCATTTTTCGATCGCGCTGCGGTGCGGGGACGCAAGGCGATGAAGCATCTGTATGCAAGTTTGCACATCCGCCCTAGCGATCGCGCTAACGCCGTACTATTCAAAGATGCACCGCCTGAAGATAGTCTTGCGTTTGCACTCAAGCAGCTTGCAAAAGCAGAGACACCACAAGCACAAGCACAACTGATTGCAGAACACAAAATTCCCTACACTGTCGCCATTGGTGCGGTGAAGGAAGTAACGCCAGAAGTGCTGATGGCGCTAGTTAACGCCATGTCACCGCAGGAGGTAATTAACAACCTCAAGTCACTCCAAGCGCGAGGTGCGATGGAAAACGCTGAGGTGAAGGTGTTGATTGATGCAAAACTGACTGAAGCTGCAACAAGCGATCGCGTGTCTGCATTCAAGGCGCTGAAAGCAGCAGGTGTCGCCAATGTCGATGATGCAACTGTGGCGCAGCTAGAGCAAGTTGTCAACGAACAGGTAAAAAAGCGGGGTAAGATTACCAAGTCTACCGCCTTGTTTGTAGACAAAAGCAGCAGCATGACTGAAGCGCTGGAAGTCGGAAAGCAAATTGCAGCTTTGATTTCTGGCATCAGCGAAGGTAACTTATTTGTTTATGCCTTCGACACCAAAGCTGTTGAAGTAAAAGCACAAGGTAAAGCGCTGTCAGATTGGGAGAAAGCTTTCCAGAAGCTGTTTCCGGATGGTTGCACTAGCATTGGTGCATCGCTGGAAAAGATGCGGCAAAACAAACAGTCGGCAGAACAAATCATCATCGTTACCGATGAAGGCGAAAACAACGCTCCTTACTTCAACACAGTTTATCCCCGATACTGCGAAGAATTGAAGGTTGTGCCGAATGTAATTATCGTCAGAGTCGGCAATCATAGCAACCACTTAGAAAAGCAGTTGCAACAGTCTCAAGTATCGCTGGAGACATTCACTTTCGCTGGTGATTACTACTCTCTGCCAAACTTGGTGCCATTGTTGTCTCGTCCATCTCGCCTTGAATTGTTGATGGAAATTCTAGAGACACCGTTACCAGTGCGAGTTGATAACTAGATAGGCTCACTTGTGGCTAAATCGAAGCATAGAAAGCCTAACCTCTAACCCCTTCCTCTTGTAAGAAAGGGGAAGAAAAAAGCCCCTCTCCCCGCAGGAGAGGGGTTGGGAAGAGGTCAACAAAATTATTAGTCAACGAGGAATCAAATCTGGTGGAAATAACTGCACAAGTTGTCAAACAACTGCGCCTACAAACAGGTGCAGGCATGATGAATTGTAAGAAGGCGCTGGATGAAACCAATGGCGATATGACCAAAGCGATCGCATGGTTGCGCCAAAAAAGTATGAGTAGAACATGCGGCGGCAGCCATCGTATTTCGGCAGAAGGAATTATTGACAGCTACATTCATACTGGCGGTAAAGTTGGGGTGCTAGTAGAAGTGAACTGCGAAAGTGATTTTGTAAGTCGCAGTGAAGTATTTCAAACCCTGGTGCGGAACATCGCCATGCAAATTGCCGCTTGTCCGAATGTGGAGTATGTAAAGGTAGCAGACATTCCGACTGAAATTGTTGCGAAAGAAACAGAAATCGAAAGGGGACGCGATGACTTGGCTAGCAAACCAGCAAACATCAAAGAAAAAATTCTTCAAGGACGAATTGAAAAACGCCTGAAAGAAATGTCTTTGATGGATCAGCCTTACGTTCGCAACCAAAGTATTGTGGTGGAAGAACTGGTTAAGCAAAGCGTCGCCCAACTGGGCGAAAATATCCAAGTGCGTCGCTTTGTCCGCTTTAAGTTAGGCGAAGGCATTGAAAAGCCAGAAAGCAACTTTGCCGAAGAAGTGGCTGCACAAATGGTCGGTAGGGAATAAAGCTGAGAGCTTATACTTGTGGGGTGGGCATCTTGTCTACCCTACTTTCTTCAGAATCGTTAAGCTACTTATACTCACCACTCAGCACTTCCAAGATAGGATAGTCTCAATAATAAAAAGTTGAAACAATGGCAAGCCCTTCCCTGCCAGTTCAAGATATACCTAGAGAACGCACCCATCGAGTTATCCTGCAAGGGGTTAGTTGGCAAACTTATCAAGCATTGTTAACTGAAATGGGGGATAATCGTTCTTCTCGTCTTGCCTACGATCGAGGTGTATTAGAAATTACAATGCCGTCCGACCGCCACGAAACTAACACGAAGCTTTTGGAACGGATGATCGAGGCATTAACTGAAGAGTTGGACTTACCCATAAAAGGATTTCGTTCAACAACTCTAAATCGAGAAGATTTGCAGCGTGGTGCAGAACCAGATTCTTGCTATTACATCCAAAATATTGAGCGCATTCAGGGTAGAACGATAGACCTTACCAAAGATACTGCACCTGATTTAGTAATTGAGGTTGATATTACCAGTCCCTCTAGTAGAAGACTACAAATTTACAGTCAATTAGGAGTTTCTGAAGTTTGGCGTTACGTTAAGGAACGGGTAGAAATTAACCAGTTACAGACAGGAACATACAATCTCTGTGAGAATAGTCCAACGTTTCCATTTGTATCAGTAGAAATTATTAATCAATTTTTACAGCAAGCAGAAACCCAGGACGATACTACTTTTATACGTGCTTGGCGTAAGTGGGTAAGAGAGAAACTGCGGGAAAAAGAGGATTGCTGAGGATGCGATCGCACTTAGGGTTATAGCTTGTAATTCTTGAGGGGCGGTCATCTTGGATGCCGTACTGACTCTCGGAGCAGCAGCCCTTACACTATAATTGAGGACAACTGTTATGCCGATGAAGCTTCTGAAATGATTACAGTAGAGATAACACCTGGTAATCCAGGCAGCAATGAATACCAAGCTGCTAAAACTTTAAAAGCAATTTTTGAAAGAGATATTGAGCCATCTAGGAACGGCAGAATTTTAATTGCTCCTAATTTGACTTTGTATGGACAGGAAACCAAAGATATAGACATCATGGTTTTTAATCAATTTTCTACGTTTCCTTGTACGTTAAACTCTAAAGGTAAACAAGGTAGAAAAATAACCGATTATTCCAAGAAAATTGTCAACATCAAAAACTTTTGTTTTGTAATTGAAGTGAAAGACCATCCTATAGAAAAGATTAGTTTTGAAGCACTTCGCAGTTTAGTGCTTTATAAAAATAAATGGCATGATGCAACCAACCAAAACGAACAGCAAAAATACTCACTACTAAATTTTTTTAAAGATAAAATTGGGTGGAGTCCTTATATTTGTAATTTTATTTGGTTTAGAAATATTAATTTAGTTGACCTACCGAACTACCCTCATAATGTATTGCATTCAACTCCAACATTTATTCAAATTTTAGAACTTGCCTGTGAACAATGTTTTCCTTATTTTTATCCTGGTGATGGTGGAGGCTACTGGGATATTTCTTGCACCCGGATTAAATCTTCAGAAATATTTGATGGCCTTGATGAAGTATTTTCTGTTTTTGAGAAAGCGAAAAAAGGTATAGGCAAGCTCACAAAAAGCAGGCTTGATAATATTACAAAAATAGAGATTTTAAAAAATCAAAAGTATGCAAACGCTATAGGCAAAAGATTGGTAGTGTTACGTGGCAGAGCTGGCACTGGCAAAACAGTGAAACTGCTTCACATTTCCTATAATTTGTATGTAAAAAATGAGCAACGTTGCCTAATTCTTACTTATAACAAAGCTCTTGTATCTGATCTTAAACGGATGATTGCTCTCGCTCACGTTAGTGATGACATTGCCGCTCCTACTATTGCTGTTAGAACCGTACATTCTTTCATGCGAAGTCTCATGATCGGCTTTGGAATTGATATACACGAGCAGGAAGACGGATATTTTATAGAGCATTATGACGACTTAAAACAGAAAATGCTTTCTTATATTAAGAAAGGACTTTTAAATACCAATGATATCCAGCGGCTAATGAAGAAAAAGCATGATGAGGTTGCTTGGGATAAGGTATTAATCGATGAATGTCAAGATTGGCCAGAAGATGAAAAAGAAATCCTGTTCACTATTTTTGAAACTAAAAATTTTATTATTGCAGATGGGATAGACCAATTAATTCGGAGTACAAATAGAACTGACTGGTTGACTGGCGTTGACCATCATCCAATAGTCCCGCAGAAAAGGTCACTGAGACAAACAGCAAACCTATGCCGATTTGAAAAACACTATGCTGCACAGGTTGGATTAACCTGGGACTTAGAGCCAAAAGATGACTTACTCGGAGGAAAAATTATTATTACATCTGAAGAGTATAATCCTTCTTTGCACCAAAGGTTACTGGATGAGTGTGAAGAGTCTGGCAATAAACCTTATGAAATGCTTTTCCTAGTTCCACCAAGCCTTGTTGATAAAACTTATAGTGATGAGGGAAAAGTTACTAATAGCAGTTTTAAATTAAGCCCAAAATGGAATGAATGGGGTATCAAGTTATGGGATGGAACCCACTCTGGAAATAGATCGGACTATCCGAAAGAGGTGGAAGAGATTCGCGTATTGCCTTATGACTCTTGTAGAGGTTTGGAAGGCTGGACTGTTGTATGTCTGGGAATGGATGAATTTTTTGAATACAAAAAGTCTAAATTGAACAATTTTGAAGAAGAGCAACTGAGCCTTAATCTAAATAACTCACAAAAAGTAAGAGAAGAACCTGCGTATAGATGGTGTATGATACCATTTACAAGAGCAATTGATACTTTAGTTATAACTATAAAAAATCCACAATCAGAATATGCTCTTATTTTGAGAAATTTAGCTGCCAAATGTCCAGACTTCATTGAATGGATTGAGTGAACAGCGAGTTTTAAGAAGAAATGACAGCATCAAAGATTGAGGTTAAGTTTACTGCAGCAGTCCCTAAAGTATCTGAAGAACATCTAGCCCAAGCTCGATGCAAAGCGCATGAGGCGTTTGTGATGGAACTGCTGAGGCAAAGTAACATCAGTGCAGAAAGGGCAGCAAAACTGTTAGATATAGATCGGTGGCAGCTAGCTGAACTGATGTTTGTTTATGACATCTCACCTTTTGATGACATGATCGCTAAGGAAGAACTGCAACGCGAGATCGCATATCTCTAGCGTTAAAAAAGTGCTAGATGACTTGATAGCCAACGGCTACACGCATTGGTCAACGGCTTTATGATGATGCCTTGACGATCGCAGGAGAGTAGGGCAATATTGTAGTATGTGTATTACAAAAAAGCAGCACTGCTTTGGGGAATTGCTCACCAAGCGGTTTGATTTGTGTAGTGCTTCGCACTAAGGCGCTGCAACGCTTACGCATTTAAGTATTTAACGATTATCTAATTTTAAAGGTGGTGAGACTGATGAAAAAAGCTCTCAATCATGTTGATGTTTGCTTTGTAATTGATACAACTGGCAGTATGGGTAGTTTCATCCAAGAAGCAAAACAACAATTGCTGGATACAATTCGTTTGTTGTCAGCTGACAGTGATATCAATTTGCAAGTCGGTTTAGTAGAATACCGCGATCACCCTCCACAAGACACCAGTTTTGTAACTCGCATCTATCCGCTGACTGCAAAGTTGCAGGAGATGCAGAAGAACATCAACAAACTGGAAGCGAATGGGGGTGGAGATCATCCGGAAGCTGTTTATGATGGTGTTCAGGATGCGGCTAACCAGATGAAGTGGAGACGCAACAGTTGTCGTTTCATTTTGTTGGTGGGTGATGCACCGCCGCACGGTTTCCATGCAGATCGCGATGCTGAGGGCTTCACGCATACCGATCCGGCGCGATATCCTAATGGTTTAACGGTGCAGTCGGTAACGGCGGCGGCGGAAAATCAGCGAGTAACGGTTCATGCGCTGTGCATGGGAGGCGATCGCGCTACGTTGCAGTCGTTTACCGCGATCGCAACTGGCACGAGTGGACAATGTGCCTCTGTCCGCGATGCTAAAGATGTGATCAGTCAGATGGTAGCTATGCTAACTAGCGAATTCCGTAACTTGGAATTTGACGGTAAAGTATTAGATACGGTACAGCGTCTTGGTTCTCTAGATATCAGCGCTACTGCTGAAACTCTCGCTTGTCCAAGACTGCAAGTTGCATCTGCGATCGCGCGACTTGGAAAGCGTGGTTTTTTGGAGGCATTAATTGTCTAGGTAATGCTTGCGTGCCCTAACTTTTAGAGCATACATACTGTTTACGAGAGGATAAGTATCCGTGGCTTCGACTCGATCGAAGCAGCGAACGTGGGAGGAAGGGGCGAAGAACCTGGGAGGTAAGCGATTAAGTAGCTATCCTTTAAATAGTGTGTAATAACTAACCAGCGGAGTTCCTTTTCGATTGCGATCGCTTTGCTCTATTAACTTGCACGCAAGCAATCCCTAATATATATAATTAATGGCGAAACAACGACTTGACACCTTATTAGTAGAACTTGATTTATGCACCTCCCGGCAGTTAGCACAACGGCTAATACGTGCCGGTGAAGTAATGGTTAATCAGCAAGTCATTGATAAGCCGGGAACGGAGGTAGAAACCGAGGCGCAAATTAAAATTAAAGAGCGATCGCGTTTTGTTTCCAGAGGCGGTGAAAAACTCTCCAAAGCACTTGAAGAATTTGGCATTTCCGTACAAGATCGAATTTGCTTAGATGGCGGAATTTCTACTGGCGGATTCACCGATTGTTTGCTGCAAGCTGGGGCAAAAAAAGTTTATGGCGTTGATGTCGGTTACGGACAAGCTGACTGGAAATTACGCAATGATACGCGGGTAGTGTTGAAAGAACGGACTAATCTGCGCTATCTCACACCAGAGGAATTGTACGGTGATGAACAGCCAGCAGATTTAACGGTTGTAGATGTGTCGTTTATTTCCCTAACCAAAATTCTCGATGCTTTGTGGAAATTGACACAGCCTCCTAGAGAAGCGGTATTGCTAGTAAAGCCGCAGTTTGAAGTCGGGCGATCGCGTGTTGGTAAAAAAGGTGTGGTGCGAGATCCTGACGATCAAGCAGATGCTATTTTCCAAGTATTACAAGCCGCGCAACCGTTGGGATGGCAATATCGCGGCTTAAGTTGGTCGCCAGTGACCGGGCCTGCTGGTAATATCGAGTATCTGTTGTGGTTGGATATGGATAGCGCCACACTACCGCCGAGTTTGCAAGCCATTAAACAGATTACCGAATCCGCTGCATCTCACTTTCGAGATAATCTTAAATCGTAAATTTTTCTGTCAGTTTTGATACCGTTTGGCTCTATTCAGGTCAAATTGAGACAGAAGCAAGCCTTAAAAGTAGAGGGTCAAAGCATGAGTACCCAAGACCAAGCACGGGAATTGATGGCGCAGCACCGTCACCACGACGAACACTTACACGAGTCCATGCGAAGCCGTGCAGAGGCTGAGGTACATCAAACTCACCCTGCTGACGCCCATACCCAAGAACAGGCACGGGAATTGATGTCGCAGCACCGTCACCACGACGAACACTTACAAGAGTCCATGCGAAGCCGTGCAGAATCAGAATTAGGCGCTGCCGATCGTGGTGCTGATTCTTCCCAAGTACAATCTTGATCTGAATTTAAAAGTTGAATTACACTGAGAACTTCTCCTGCGCCCCTTCCCTGTGAGGGAAGGGGTTGGGGGTTAGGTTTTGCGTTCATCTATTTGCTTTGATTGCTTGGAGATGTTCCGCCGAATTGCAACAATTCCTGCCGCAAGCGATAAAGAATTGTATTCGGTTCTACCTGATTGAGAATCTCTTGAATGACGGTATTCGCTCCCAACTGTCCCCACGTGCAGCCTTGCTCTAGATACACCTGCGCCGCCCGACCGACTGCATAAGCTCCATATCCGGCGATACCAGCTTGGGCGATCGCTGCACCGCCATAAGCCGTAATATTGGTTGGACTCTCCCCAGCCCCAATCGCTGCCGCACTCTTGCCCAACCCGAAAACTAAACTACTGCCGAATTCACCCAGCAGCAAGCCGCCCGAACTAAACACAATGGTTTTCCAAAGCTTTCCAACTTCATAACCCGTCATCGGCAACCCATACAGCCGCGACAAGGAGCGAATTAGCGCCAAATCCGCCACCGTTCCTGCCAAAACATCCAGAACAGCAATCGGATTGAGCGCAACCGCGATCGCTTTGTATCTCACATAGCTCCAAATTAGCTGCTCCGCCTCAGTTTCACGAGCCGCCACCACTTTCTGAGCAATGCTTGCTTCAGCTTCTCTTGCCTGAACTAAGGCATTGAGCGCTAAAAGCGATCGCCCTTCTCGATTCAGAATTCCCAAAATCTTCTGCTTCAATTCATCCACCTGCGGCGGCGGCGTCTCCCATTCCTGCGTGACGCGACCATCGGGCCACTCTACACGCACCTCTAGGGGTGCAGGTTCCGCCGCCACCATGACAATTTCATCCTCTTGTAAAGACGGAAGCGATCGCGTCTCCCGACTGCCAGCACCCAAAATTTGCAACTGTTGATAAATCGCTTGTCGGTCTTGCTCCGGATATAGGTCAATCTTGTTAAATACTAAAATTAAAGGCTTCTGGCTCAGGCGCAATTCGCACAGTGCCTGATACTCCGTTCGCGTGATATCACCTGCCACCACAAACAAAATCAGGTCAGATTGACGCGCTACTTCCCGCGCCATTTCTGCTCGCGCTTGCCCCTGAATTTCATCCAATCCAGGCGTATCAATCAATTCCACCTGCACCTTACCCGCCGCGTTAGGCGTCCAGCGCACGGAACGGGGCCACTGAGTCACCCCATTCAGCGGCCCAGTTTGCAGAATTTTCTGCCCCACTAAGGCATTTAACACTGCTGATTTGCCGCGACTGACTAAACCAAAAGCGGCTATCCGAATCACACCCTGGTCTAACTTATCCAGCGTAGACTTTAAAAAATCCAGTTCAGTTTGCAGCGCTGCGGTTGCTTCTAATTTTGAAGGGTGCCGTTGGCTGCGAGAGTGGGAATACCAAGACAGCGCTTGCCGCAGACTGGCACGAGCGCGATTGAAGTGAGTTTCTTGCAGAGTGCTGCGTGCAGAGGATGTGTGACCCCCAACAGCGGCATTGGTTTGGGATAATTGAGGATGGCTCAAGGCTAGATTAGAAGAAGCTACAGATCCATTTTCGCTCGATATCTCATTGCGATCGCTTGATTGCACTCTACCTGAAATGAAAAATCCACTTCTTTGTTCTCTTTTCCTAACCACCTTCCTGGTGGGTGGCTCTCCCATCATTAATGCAGTGCAAGCTGAGCAACCGATTCTACTCGCTCAGTCGGTATGGAAGCCCTTCGCTTCACGCGCAGGCGGCTTCACCGTGTTGATGCCCGGTGCACCGAACCAAAGTCAGGAAACGATTCAGACTAAAGGTGGGCCAATTAAAGTCCAACTCTTCCAGAGTTTCCGACCGAATCAAGCCGGTTATGTCGTTGGTTATTCCGACCTCCCGGCTAATCTGATCAAGACTCCTAGTGATGTTAACAGTTTCTTGGCTGGGGCAATTACTGGATTTGCAAATAGTTCAAAAGGGAAGCTTTTAAGCCAACGAAATATTAATTTAGGAAGTTACCCCGGAAGAGAATTTAAACTGCAACTCTCTCAAGGAGTAATCGTTAAAAGTAGATTTTATTTGGTAGACCGGAGACGATTTTATCAGGTCTTCGTAGTAACAGATAAAGAACAAGACTTAGTTAAAAGTATTGATGGTTTTTTGACTTCTTTCAAACTTACTAAAAATTCATCGGCAGCCCGAAACGTCCCCAAGGAAAACCTCAATGCCTCTTTACAAAAGGCAGTCTGCACTCAAAATTGGACGCAAGCGATCAAAGTAATCGATCGAATGAGAAAAGTTGTCCGCGATCCAAACACTCAAAGTCAGTTAGTAGCCTATCGACAGCAATTACGAGGTTTGGCGAATTCTGATGTACCCGTTCCTGCGTCACTTCTTACTGGTTGCACTGCTGCTGTGCCAGCAAAATAAACACGCTACAACAATAGCAATCCAATTTTAGTTGTGAGGCAACCCTTCAGATACCCGACTTCGTAAGAGTTGTCGGGTATTTCGCCTTCACGAATCATTTAGGATTGCGATCGCACTGGATTCTCTATTTTCAGTTTGCGATCAATTCGCGGGCAGTCTCGCAGCTAGGACGAGCCAGAAGTCTAGGATACGGCTCCGACGCAAATTCTTGGTCGGGGTTGCTTAATAAATAGCGATCGCATACTCCAAATAGTTCCGCTTCAGTCTGGGATAGGCGCATATCTTTTAAAAAAGATCCGGCGGCATCCACACTCTGACCGATGTAATTTAGATACATCTTCATATAGCTAACCCGCGCTTTCTCCGGTACTGTCCATGCTGTCATCGTTCGACGCAGTAGCTCAATGTAACCGCGAACTTCACCCAGCGTTACGGTCGAAACAGGTTGACCGCTCAGGTATTGGCGAATTTGCTTAAAAATCCAAGGATTTCGGATTGCAGCACGACCAACCATCACCCCTGCGGCTCCTGTCGTGTCTAGAACCGCTGCTGCTGTTGCGGCAGATGTCACGTTTCCGTTGGCTAAAACTGGGCAATTAACCCGTTGTACGGCATGGGCAATCAGATCGTAATGCACGTTGCCATAATACATTTCTTTGACAGTACGACCGTGCAAGCTCAGCAAATCAATTTTGTGCAGGTTAATCAAGTCGAGGATACGATCGAAATTAGCGGTATCTTCAAAGCCAATTCGCATTTTGACCGTCAACAGCCCATCGACAGCCCCCCTCAACTCGCCAAGGATTTGGCTAATCTTTTCGGGATCGCGTAACAATCCTCCACCCACGTTTTTGCGATAAATTCTTGGCGCAGGACATCCCATATTCAGGTCGATACCCGCGACAGGATAGCGGCTTAGTTCTTTAGCAATGCGTACTAGATCGGAAACACTCTCACCAATGAGCTGAGCAAAGATGGGACGTCCGGTGGAGTTCTCTGTAATTGATCTGAGGATATTTTTATCTAAACTTGAACTCGTATGGACGCGAAAATACTCAGTAAAGAAATAATCAGGACTGCCATAGTTAGCGATCGCGCTCATGAACAGCAGATCCGTCACATCCTGCATGGGAGCAAGCGCCGTTAATTTCAGTCCCGGATACATAGGAGGCGGAAGTAGAGCGGATTGTGACATTTGCGCGGTCGGTTGATGTTGGATAAAAAATTATTTGTTGCGCTCGACAAACTTCTTGTCACTCGGACTAAAAAGCTTGAAAGCTTGTAGAATCCCAACTTGGATTTAGATAATCATCCTTTTCAGATCGTCCCATACAGGGACTTATTATTTTAGCTTTAAAAAGATGTCATTTCAATAGGTAATGGTTACTGCCTGTACCTTTTAAAATGACGAAGGTTTGTTAATAGAAACAAATATCTTTTATTCTAAAATTATTCAACACCAATTAATCAATTCATTCTAATTAACGCCAGTTACTCAAAAATTATAACCAACTCCAATTAAAAGTCCGACATCAGCATTGCGATTAGCGGGGAAGCCTGCATTTGCCCGTACCGTGCCCGTTAAGTCTCTTGATAACGGAACATCAACGCCGCCAGAAATAAGTGGACTGATATTCAGACCATCGGCAATCCTGAGCATGACTCCTCCACCAAGGAAAGGGGAGATAATAGTTTGTCCAGATGCACCGCGAATGGGAAACTCACCAGTTAGGGCAATCATCGAAGTTGCAGTGCGATCGCCAAATATGATTGTGGCATCGTGCAAAGACAGGTTGTCCGTAAATCCGACCTTGGTCAGAATCGCTAGACCTCCCGTTCCTAGGGTAGTCGTATCACCCGCTAGTCCGATAGCACCTCCAAGACCGATATAGCTGCGCCGGGGACGAGATTCTGGTTCGGGATTGACCTGAGCTTTCAGCGGTGCATTTGTTTGTGAAGGAACTGCATCTGATTGCTGCAAAACACCTTTAAAAGTAGCATCAGGGGTTGACAGTGAACCTGCTGACTGGGCGTAGGATTGCGCTGGCTCTAAGACAGCGGAGCTAACTAAGCAGACAAGACTCAGTTTTAGAAAACTTACAAAAGGTTGCAACATCATTTTTTTACTCATGATTGATTATAGGTGTTGCTCAAAAAGGAATGCTTTCCTGAGCAAAATGGAACAATTAACCTGTCCGCCCCTTTTCCGAAATGAAGTGTCCAAACGGTAACGCCGCTGAGGTGTCAGAAAACAGTCATCATAAAGATTGAATCATGTGGGCGCGATCGCGTGTTTGTTGAGAAACTGTTGTCGCTTCTCGCAACTCAAAGAGCATCAGATATCCCACGTCCATCTAGTCTAAGCGTTTGTTAGGCATTCAAAAGCCTGGGATTGCTGGTTTTATAACTCAATCTAGTCTACGAGGTGACTTGATTGCACTAAAAGGAGAGTGGCGATGCTATCCATAAATAAGGGAATAGCCTGATGCTGTGTTCTGGTATAGGATTCTCAAGTATTATCCTCACCAATAGCTTAACGGTATAACTATTTATTCAACTGCACGAAGAGGTTTAACACGCTTATGGGGAAGGGAAACCGGAACCGATGAACGTCTTTAGAGCATTCGATTTTCTAAGTGAACCTTCCTTCGCTCCGCTACCTAACTTATTAGTTGATTTCCTGACTGCTCATCGTACAAATACCGTGATACTTGCAGCCTAACTATATGTTATGCAGCAACAACAGCATACCGTAGCACTTCTAAAACCTCAATGGGATCGCAACCATACAAACCTGCTCCCCAGGCTGCATTTTGTTCAACAACTGCCCATCCTCTTCCTTGAATCATACCTACGTCAATTACTGATGCCTGAATAATCTCTACCTGTTCATCTGATAGTAGAGTTTCGATGAACTCCCGAACCTCGCACTCTTCCTCTTCAGTATGTACAAAATCATTCTCTCGCTGTAACTCTCCATCGCGGAGATAGACTGAGAATGTTTTCAGAGAGCGATTCAAAATAAAACAACGAAACTCCTTTTTCCACTCCACAATTTCCGCTATTAGCACTGGCATCTCATCGGGATAATCGCTTGGCAATTCCTTACCTTGATAAACGCGGGCAGGGAAACTTTTGTCGTTTGGCGGTTTGATAAAAGCTGCTTTTTCTATGCTCCGTGCTTCACCGAGGGTACTGAGATAAACCCAACGCTTCCGATATTCTTCAGGTAAATTGGGTAGCCAATCATCTGGTGCGTCAAGTAAGTGAAGTCCAAGTTGCTCCGCTATCATCTCTGTCATCAATGCTTCCACATACAAGACTGGTTCGGGTACAAGTTTTAATTCATCAGGTAGCCGCCAGTTCATTAGTCGCTCGACTCGCCAACCCAGACGATTAGCTGCACGCCATAAAGCCTGAGAATCGTCAGTGTAGCGTGGAGTCAAAATCAGAGTTGGCATCAGTTACAAAGTCTTTAAATGCTAGCAGGCAATCTCTAATTATAAGCAAACCACCGGGGAGGTACTGCCCCTCTTCCCTCTGCGTTATCAGCACAGTGCGTCGTTTCTTGGCTTCCGGTGCTTAATGTAATGACGTACCATCCTCAGCACACATCCATCAATACGAGTACTGCCATCTTTCCATCCCACATCGACAAGCTGATAGCGATCGCATCCTTGGAATGCTAAGAGCAAAATTCATCTTGGCGTATATGCAAAGCAGAAGTATAGGTTGGGTTTCCTTGCATTAACTCAAGCTATGACGATGAGCGATCGCACTTCTGTTGCAGCACATTATTTATGAAGTCCCATAATGAATTTTCTGCATTTTTCAGCATTTGTGTAACATCCAAAACCTAACCTCCTTATCATCTAGTAATGGAAACTAGGACGACACTAGCTGTCCAATACAGCAAAGTGTTAGGTGTACTCCTCCTCATCTTCATCTTCGTTTAAGAATGCTTCACCATTACCATCTAATAATTGACTCATCTCAGAAGGCAGCTCAATACCTTTTTCTCGGAGTTTAATACTTATTTCACGCAGTTGGTTTATATGAGTGGAAATTTCTTCCAGCTCATCTATTAAGTTACCCACTTCTTCATCAGTGACTTCGCCACAGACAACACAGGTACCTTGTAAAATCGATGCACTACGGGTTCCACAATTCATACATAGGTAAATAGTGTCTTTTGCATTGCGGGAAGACCAAAGTTTAGCAACTTCCTCCTTTGACTCTGTGCCTGCTGAACCAAGTTCAGCAAGTAAACCACCTAAAGTCTCCACAATTGGATCAAAATCATTTGTCCAAGGTTCCCAACTCCATTCTTCGGTGAGCGTCACACCAAAAAGTCGATAGGTTAAGTAATTACACAGGGATAGGAAATCTAGAGAAACAGCACGCGCTTCCTCCAATCTAAAGCTAAACATATAATGCTCAATTGCATTACGTATATCTTTTGCCTGCTGGATTAGAGCTACTTGTTGTGGTGAAAGAAGTGATGGTTCGAGAGCTATGAGCTTGTTTAGGGCATCTGGCAGCCCAATAGTGTAGGTTCTGGATTTATTTCGGAAGACATCATTAGGATTCTGCTGATATATGTATCCCTTAATAATCAGTTCAAGTGCTTGTATGAGATGCAAGATTGCAAACTTGTAGTGATAAGTATTTGGAGGCTTAGTAAAAAGCTCTCCTCCCCAAGATTTTAGACAGCCTTTCTCATCTCTCCATGAGACAAAACCATCTTCGTCATATTCTTTGCCAAAATCAACAGATTGCTCCGCTAACTCTAAATGTTCAACTGCGTGATAAAGGCTGTGATAGCCATTTTGCAGCAAATTCAGTTTCAGCATTACTTAATAATTTTTCTGATTTTTTTTTGATACGCTAATTATCTATTGAACCGCATCGAACGGTTTAACACACTTATCTGTAAGTTGCCCTCCCCAAAGGATACCCTGACTAGAGTAGTAGCGTAACTAATGGATAATTAGCAGTCTTGAGAAACCTGTGTCAGCCGTCTTGAACCTAAAACTCAACAGTCAAAATTTCATTAATCAGTCCACCGGGGAGGTACTGCCCCTCCTACAGCAATGTTGTAAGCATTGCACCTCGCTTTTCGGTCTCCAGTGGAAATAATGGGTGGTATAGGAGTTGAACCTATCTGGTGCTGGTTAAAAGCCAGCTGCACAGCCGATATGCCAACCACCCGCACAAATGAAACTGCCAGAGTGGGGGTCGAACCCACAACCTTGCGGTTAACAGCCGCTTGCTCCGCCATTGAGCTATCTGGCATTAACCCCTTACCCAAGAGTCGAACTTGGCTACCATTCTTAGGAGGAATAAGTCTGCATCCAGCAGGTAAGGGAAGTTTTATCCCGTGCAAGTCGAAAAAGCATTTGGTTTTGTCGGTTAACAGCCGAGTGTGTATGCTTTGTCTGTTAGGACACGGGTGAAAATTGGCTCCGGGAGTAGGACTTGTAGGCACAGCCTTCAAGGGAGAGTACCTACAACAACGCGGTTAACAGCCGCGAACTCTGCTATTGAGCTATCCCGGAATAACCCCTCGCCCAAGAGTCGAACTTGGTCGCCAGCCTTCGGAGGGCTAGGTCTGCATCCCGCAGGCAAGGGAAACCCCTCTGGATGGAGTCGAACCATCAAGTCCGGCGTTCGTAGCACCAGATCCTATTCCGTTGGCAGAGGGAAATCCACTGGGAAGGTACTGCCCCTTCTATAGCCGCGTTATCAGCACGGTGCTTCGCTTTTCAGCCTCCAGTGGACAAAGGAAGATGGAGGAATCGAACCCCTACGACATCACTGCCGTACCACGGTTTTCAAGGCCGCTTGCCGTCCATTCGGCGGCATCTTCCGAGTTGAATAACGGAAGCTGGAGGAGTCGAACCCCTACAGTTATTCACTGCACTCCTGTGTTCGAGACAGGTTGCCGTCCTCTCGGCAGCAGCTTCCATTCAGGGGTGTCTGACGGGAATCGAACCCGCTATGACTGGTTCCACAAACCAGCGCCGCTACCGCTTTGGCTTCAGACACCATGATGGAGTCAAGGAGAATCGAACTCCTAACCTCTTGCGTGCAAAGCAAGCGCTCGTGCCTTTTGAGCTATGACCCCTAAATTTGGTGGATACTGGTCAGAATCGAACTGACATCTTTCTACTTGCAAGGTAGATGCTCTACCAATTGAGCTACAGACCCGTGTTTTGTGTTGTTGAATGCGATCGCATTCTCGCGTGCAAGTTATCAGAGCATTTTGCGTTTTCTCAGTTACTAGAGGGACTCCGCCGATGAGTTGTTACACACTCTTTAAAGGATGGCTACCTTGAAGCCAACCTGCCGGGTTCTTCGCACTCCTCGTTCTCAAACGCCCGCTGTGTTTGAACAGCGTTACTTTTCCTCTCGTACTAAAGTATGTAGGCTCTAGTGATTGGGTCACGCAAGATGCGATCGCCGTAATTGCAAAATATCAACAAACCAACTTAATTCACCTCCTTAAATTAAGAAGCGTTAAACCAGCGCCTCCACTAGGATTTGAACCTAGGACAATCACTTTAGAAGAGTGCTGCTCTTTCCCCTGAGCTATGGAGGCAATCTAAATTGGTAGTCCTGGCAGGATTTGAACCCGCAACCCCTTGCTTGTAAGGCAAACGCTCCACCATTGAGCTACAGGACTACGAAAGCGAGTGATGGGATTTGAACCCATGCGCTGAGTGTGGCGCACTCAGATGCTAGCCGCTACATCACACCCGCATATTTAACAGAGCGGACAACGGGACTCGAACCCGTATCATAAGCTTGGAAGGCTAATGTGCTAGCCATTGCACCATATCCGCATATCTAAAATCTGAAACTGCTTGAGGCGTTGATTCTAGTTGTGAGGGAATCCTATTTTTCTGATGAAAATCGACTTTGAAATTCTCCAAATATTCTGCTTTCTTTAGAAGAGTCAAGTACAGAAAATAGAACGCTTTTGAATCTCCCCCAAAATTGACCGTTGGGTAATAAGAAATCTGCAAACATTTGGGCAACCATTGATGGCTCATTTTTAAATACCCCACATCCCCAAGCCCCTAAAACTAGAGCATCGCATCCATAGTAAACAGCTAAGCTCAACAATTTTGCACCGCGACTATACAGAACTTCGGGTATTTTTTCAGCATCCTTGGGTTGGTTTCTCCAAATGGCACCAGCATTAGGAGCTGGACTTGTTATGAAATCAACCAGAAAAGGTTTCTCTAAAAGCGTTCCATCATCTTTTCGGAAGATTGGACAACCGGGTGAGTAGATGATGCGATCGGAGTATAGGAGCGATCGCTGAGAACGATGGAAATCGTAGTATTCGGGGCATTTTAACAGGCTTTTATAAAGTGCCGAACTACGCGCCAGACTCTCTTCTTGGGCTTGAGCGCCTTTGAGAAATCCACCTCCAGGGTTTTTAGCAGAAGCAAAATTGAGAACGGCAATTTTTTGAAAGTTTTGCGATCGCGTTATGCGTTCTGCTCCCATCAGAGTTGTCTCATTCCTAACCTCAAATTCTATATTTGAGAATTGAGGAGAGCTAGAGAGAACGTTTTGTTTGATAGTTGAGAGGGTATCGGGTTCGTAGTATTTTGTCTGAGCAAGACAGGATACCAATCCTTGACCAATATCGACCTGTTTACCTTCAGGGGAGTAGTAGTAGCCTGCTTCGAGAATTTCTAGCGTGTCTTGAGCGATCGCAATCCGCCTCATGATTTCTGCTCTAATTCGTTAGCACAAAATTAACAGACGATTAGCCTCTGCATTTTAGCCATGCCATTCAGTTCAACAAGATATAGAGAAGAAGTGAGCTAAAGCATCTGTAACCGTCATCGTTGTCATATTTCCCTCCTCTTTAAACTCAAAAAATAGACTGTTAGCATAGCCACACCCAAGCAGATGGCGAGACTCGAACTCGCATAGGCAGTTTACAAGGCTGCTGTGTTGCCATTAACACCACACCTGCAATCAGAAAGCAGACGGCGGGGGTTGTTCGCGTCAGCGTTCCCGTTCGGCGTTAGCCGTTACCGAAGGCTAGGGTACACACATCAAGGGCCTACCATGCCCTTATGTTTCCGGTTACGCCACATCTGCTTGAAGCAGGCGGCGAGAGTTGAACTCGCATCAGAAGATTACGAAACTTCTATGCTTGCCATTGCACCACGCCTGCAATTTGGTGGCGGGGGCAGGAGTTGAACCTGCTGATAAGAGGCTTATGAGACCTCCAAGCCTACCCTGGCTACTTCACCCGCATCGCACCAATGCCCCTGACTGGACTTGAACCAGCAACCTCTTCGTTCTAAGCGAAGCGCCTCGTGCCAATTGGGCTACAGGGGCAAAATGATTGGTCTATTCGTATTCGGGCTTTAACACCCAATACCCCTGGCTGGGATCGAACCAGCATAAACTTTGCACTCAACAAAGTATGTCTACCTGTTGCATCACAGGGGTAAATCGGGGTGGCAGGATTTGAACCTGCGACCTTCAGCTCCCAAAGCTGCCGCGCTAGCCAAGCTGCGCCACACCCCGTTAATGCTCCTGGTGGGATTTGAACCCACACATAGACTGTTTTTAAGACAGCCGCCTACTTCCAATTGGGCTACAGGAGCGAGTTTTGATGCTCCCGGTGAGACTCGAACTCACACATAGACTGTTTTTGAGACAGCCGCCTACTTCCAATTGGGCTACAGGAGCGTGATGAAAGCTGCCTTCTCAGGGGCAGAACTGGGGAGGCAGGGCTTGAACCTGCATTTTTCCGCTTTCAAAGAGCGGTGCCATGCCATTAGGCGACTCCCCAATAAATGCCGAGGTAGGATTCGCACCTACAACTTCATAATTCAGAGTTATGCGACTTGCTATTCGTCCACTCGGCAATGAAAGGCTGCCCTGGTAGGGATTGAACCTACGACCGTTCGCTTAACAGGCGACTGCTCTTCCACTGAGCTACAAGGCAACGACAGCCCCCCAGGTCAGAATCGAACTGACGACCTCCTGTGCTTCAAACAGGCGCTAACTACCAACTGAGCTACCGGGGGAAGTTTCAACGGAGAGGACAGGATTTGAACCTGCGTTAGGTAAAACCTAATCAGACTTTCCAAGTCTGCGCCTTAAGCCACTCGACCACCTCTCCAAGTTGACGAGAGCGGAGGAACTTGAACCCCCACGTCTACCCTCCGGGAAGCAAGCTACGGTTTCGTAGACAGAGAGTTTATCCAGTTAAACGACGCTCTCAATGGCGCGGGGACTGAGATTTGAACTCAGATCATCGATTTTGGAGATCGAGATGTTGCCAATTACACCATCCCCACATACGATTTGAACTTTGAATCTAAAATTAAAAATCCAAAGTCCAATGGGTCGGGCAGGATTCGCACCTGCAATGCATAAAAGCGGCGGTTTTACAGACCGCTGCCCACCCTAATAGGCGAGCCGACCCAAATGAAAAAGGCGGAGAGGACAGGACTCGAACCTGCAATGGGTTGCCCCAAACTTCTTTAGCAGAAAAGCGCTTTTACCATTCAGCCACCTCTCCAGATAGCCCCAAAGGGATTTGTAGGCGAAGCCTTCTCGAAGGGTACCCTTGTACTCGCCTTGAGGGGGCGATGTCCTAAACCGCTAGACGATGAGGCTTTGAGTAGGAGTAGTAGGAATTGAACCTACGACGAGCCTCTTATGAGAAGGCTGCTCTACCACCTGAGCTATACTCCCTCGATTGCAGTCTTCAGGGCAGTGGGAGTAGCAGGACTCGAACCTGCAACCATACGGTTAAGAGCCGCCTGCTCTGCCAATTGAGCTATACTCCCTTTGAGAGGTCGAGGTGGGATTTGAACCCACGAATTTCTCTTTTGCAGAGAGACGCCTTAAGCCTCTTGGCGACTCGACCTCGGCGATTTGGGCAATTTACAATCTGAAAGAAACAGATACTAAATCGCCCCATAGTCCCAACGGGGTTTGAACCCGTATTCCAGTATTGAAAGCACTGTGTCCTAGCCGCTTAGACGATGGGACCTTGTAGCGAGATGAGATTAAGAATTTTTATCTCTATTTGCTGAACGAGGCTGACGGGACTTGAACCCGCGACATCTTGTTCGACAGACAAGCACTCTACGCAACTGAGTTACAGCCTCATCAATTCAGCAATCTTGCTACAAACGTGTTACATCTCCGGGCTGTGGGGGGCATTGCTTGCTAGGCTATTCCCCCACTTGAGATGTCTGTGCTTAATTAAAAATGCACAGTATCAATCGTTAAATAGGTGATTTCTTATTCAGTTTTCAAGGTTCAGAAAAAGATGGAAAATATTTACAGAAATAATCGCCTTTCTAGGTAATAAACCTGTTGGGTATTACGCCTAGATTCAGCAGTTTTGGTTTGAGTGAGGTGTGTATTATCCGCTTGTTCAGTATCTACTTCAGATTTTTGGGAAGTAGGCTGATGCTGCACCTCAAAGGATTCTGGCGGATGCCAGCCTTTATTGATTCGTTGGATGTAAAGTAACATCATGACTTTTTTGGGTTAGAGGTTTTTGTCTCTTCCCCTCTTTCAATATATTTATACTACATAAATACTACAAAGAGTGTCAAGGGGTTGGGGAAAAATATTTTGGGAATTTTGCAAGGATGCAGGAAACCTACCCAAACTCCTGACTGAGCTTAAGTTTTATGCCTGACATTTTGCCAAGCCATCTATATATATAAGGAATTGCAGGCTGTAGTATGGGATGTGCGATCGCTCATCCCCTGGTGGATGGTTCCCTGGCAGATAGCACTGACGCAAGACAAAATCGAGGGTCACTGACCCTAGAGCGATCGCTTATCCTACAAAAACTTAGATTGAAAACGCTTCAATCTCGCTATTACTCCACTCTCGCCGCGATCGCTCAGCGATAAACGGTCGGACTTTGAACTTCGGAGGGCGACCGTCAAAGACATCAATTCGCAAAAATGAGTAAGGTCGTCGCTTCTGCAACCCCTGACCATGACGACCGACAAAAAGCAGCGATTTTGCCACCAAGCGGGTGTCACCGCCCTTGATTCCCCCAAAATTCTCCGTCAATTCTGCTCCCTCAGACCGCTGACGGCGGAGACTGTGACCGCTGCCACCACAAACGATCCAATTGATATTGGAGTCACCGTATCCGGTATCGCCAGTTTGGAGATATTCCAGACAGTGAGCGTGACCGTTCAGAATCAGATCGACCAGCGGACGCCCCTCCGCCTCGTTTCCGACTGCTTGCTTCACCGCATCTAACACCCGGCGGAGACGCTGACGAACTGCTAAAGTTTGCGCCTGGTGCCACTTCGTCGCCTCTGTAACATAGGGGGGATGGTGGAAATAAATGACCCGCCCGCGCACCTCGGCGGTATTCCAAGATTCAATCAGCCTTTGCCTCAACCAGTCCAGCTGCTCGAAATCAGTGACTGTCGTTTCGTCGGCTGCCAGTTGCTTGTTGATGTCAATCAAAAGTTCGTCGATTTGCTCTAGTTTGGCTTGATTGTCATCCAGCTGTTCAGCCTCTTCGGGTCGCCCGGAACTCAGTAGAGCTGAGGCTTCCATGATTTGAAGTTTCTGCCGTTCCAAGTCAGACCGACGATTTTCTAATTCGCTACGGTAGTCGTCCCCCTCTTGAGTCGTTGGCAGGGGGATTGGCGCATTGAAAGTATTTGAATCGAGTGCAAAGAAATCAATTCCACCGCTGCGAAACGTGTAATAGCGGTTAGGTAAGCGGGTGAAGCGTCCCGGTTGATAAGAAAGACAGCGACCTGTATCCGTCTTGGCAGTGTAATGACGATCTAGATGACGAGCCAATTCGCTCTCGCTATTGAACGCTTTGAGGTAGTCAAGAAACGCTCGTGCATAGGCATTCCCTTGACCCGAACCGTGCCAGCCAATGTCCAAGTCTAACTGAGAGCGCAGCAGGCGGCGTAAGGGCAGCGAAGCCTGGGCGATTAAACCATAGATAAAGGGTAGGTCATAGTAATCGTGGTTCCCTGGCACCGGCAAGAACGGCATATTGAAGACCATTTGATCGTAGGCAATGCGTTCCGGGCGATCGCCTCCTACCAAAAACTCTCGGTAGGGAGAAATAAAGTTTTTTAGGTAGTATTCGCTGGAGCCAACCAGATAGATCACGTCGCCGGTGTGCAACACGAAACGGCTCTGTTCGCGGTGGGCAAGCATGAGTTCTGCGATTTGTCGTTGGGGGTTGTATCCTCGATAGGAGCCGGAGCCGCTATCTCCCACGACTAAAAATGAGAACTCCGGAGTGTCAGAAGCGCCATCGTCTAAAACCATCCGGGTTTGATCGATTCCTCTGTCCACAAGACTCGGTGCAAGCCATCGCACTCTTTCGTTCATCTTACGGATTTTGACCGAGATCGGTGGATCGGATACAAATTGCATAGCTGCTTTACTCCCAGATTTCTCTGTGCCCTCGTTGCTCGTCCCACTGCATGCTGATTGTACCTGCCTGCGTTCGCAGAAGGCTTCTATCGGTTTATATTAGTTTTCCGATCGGCGAGAGCGACGAGTAGCTTGCTTGTAGTCTAGAAGATAGACACGATGTAATCTGAATCTATCCGCCGTTTTAATGTCTATGACTGAGCAACGTGATGCTGATTCGTCGTCAATGGATTCTCAGCAACCTAGCGAACCAACGGATGCTGTGACGACTGAGTCGGTCAATGATTCTCCCAAAAACCGCATTGCGGGTGTTTGGAACGACGCAACCGCACGTTTGAGGCAACTGCTACCTGTAGAACAAGTGGCACAAAAGACTGTTGGGTGGTTTAGTGTCAGCGAAGACCGGGTTGCAGAGATTTTGGAGACGGTTCGAGCTGAACTCCCCACGACAGAAGCCCTTTTGATTGGGAAACCTCAAGCGGGGAAAAGTTCGATTGTGCGGGGGCTGACAGGCGTTTCTGCTGAGATTGTCGGTCAGGGATTTCGCCCTCACACGCAACACACGGAACGGTATGCTTATCCTTCGAGCGATGTGCCGTTACTCATTTTTACAGATACGGTCGGGCTAGGAGATGTAAATCAGGACACTCAGGCGATCGTTAAAGAATTGGTTGGCGATTTGGAACAGGAGAGTCGTTCTGCCCGAATTCTTATTCTGACAGTCAAAATCAATGATTTTGCAACCGACACACTGCGACAGATTACGACTCAGCTGCGTCAGCAGTATCCAGATATTCCTTGTCTGCTAGCTGTCACCTGCTTGCATGAGGTTTATCCTCCCGGTACTAACGATCATCCCGCTTATCCACCCGATTATGAGGAGGTTAACCGAGCTTTCGGTGCCATTCAACAAGCGTTTGCCGGAGTGTGCGATCGCTCCGTTATGATTGACTTCACCCTGGAAGAAGATGGTTACACGCCGGTATTTTATGGCTTAGAGGCGCTGCGAGATACCTTGGCAGACCTCCTACCAGAAGCGGAAGCGCGGGCGATTTATCAATTATTAGATAAGGGCGCTAGCGAACAAATTGGCAACCTCTACCGAGATGTTGGACGCCGTTATATGTTGGCATTTTCCATCATGGCAGCCGCGATTGAGGCGGTACCGTTGCCATTTGCCACCATGCCTGTCCTAACTGCCTTGCAAGTCTCAATGGTCGGTTTGTTAGGAAAATTGTACGGGCAAACCCTGAGTCCATCGCAGGCGGGGGGGGTCGTTAGCGCGATCGCCAGTGGCTTTTTAGCACGGGCAATCGGACGGGAGTTAATTAAATTCTTACCGGGTTTTGGGAGCGCGATCGCTGCTTCCTGGGCAGCTGCCTACACCTGGTCATTAGGCGAAGGTGCCTGCGTCTATTTCGGTGACTTAATGGGGGGTAAAAAACCCGATCCTCAGAAAATTCAGTCTGTGATGCAAGAAGCGTTTAAAACAGCGCAAGAACGATTTAAAGGAATCAAGCGTTGATAAAACCTGTGCCAATTTGCATTGCAGCAAGAATTGAAACAGCGCATCGATTTCTATTGCCATTTACTCACTTTAATGCACTACATCATAAGACAGTTGCACAAGACCAGAATCATAAGTTTGACATTTAGTAAGATTCAAAGATTGAGAAATTGTTCCATTATCAAATAATGGAATTCCTTCACCCAATATCGTTGGATGTATTGAAAGAATTAGCTCATCTACTAGGTTCTGACTCATCAAGGCATGAGTCAGTTGAGATCCGCCAACTAACCAGATATTCTTTCCATCTACCTGACGCAATTGCTCTACAAATTCCGTGATGTCTTCCCTGATAACTTCAGCATTGCTATCTGCTGGAAAGAGAGGATTTTTTGTAAACACATAGCTTTTTACACCTTTGTAAGGATACTCACCGAAAGTCAGCACTTGCTCGTAAGTCTTCCTACCCATCAGAAGAGTATCAACACTGGCGAAGAATTCTGAATAGCCGTAATCTTGGTCTGTAAATAACCAGTCAATGTCGCCAGACTGTCGCGCAATATAACCGTCTAAACTGGATGCAATGAACAGGATAACTTTACGCATTGCTCTTTGTCCTATACCTTTTCCTTTGCTGGTGGTACGATGCCAAGCTTATTCAAACCTTTATCCAATACCTTGAGCAGTTGAAAATCTTGCTCTGGTAAGGGATAAGTGCTACTGCCGAACAATCCTGCACCTTGAGAAGGGTGCTTTTCTAAGAAGGAGAATGCTTGTCGAAACTGATGCGATTCTGCTTGAATTGGCGAGTCAAAATGGCAGGGAATAATTCGCTGAAAGTCCCAACTTGCTACCTTATCTGCCCATTCGATGGTTTCTTTGGGTGCGCGGTTGAGAATCAAAGTTTGTAGAATTGGTGCCACAAACAGACGACCATCTCCTCGCAGCGCATCGAACGACCGCTTCCAATCTGGCTTCCATCTAAAGGGAAACAAACCGAAATAAGCTTTCTTAGAACGTTCCGGTGCTTTGAGAGCATTGCGAAACACTTCACCCCATTTTGGGACTTCTAGTACGCCTGGTTGGAAGTACAAAGTAAATAGGGAGATGCGCTGCCATCCCTTCCGGCGATTTGCCTGAGTGTTGGCAACGATATCAGATGCCTGCTCCTTGGCATGGAACAGCAAAGGATAGGGATCTAATTGGACAATTGCAGGCGGATCTTCTGGTATGGAAATTACCGAATCGGTTACAAGTAGCGTGCGCGATCGCTTGTGAAAAAATGCAACTTCCGCGAACTTACCCGGTCCCAGGTAGATGGGACCTAGTATCGCGTAGTCAAACTGGTTGGCAAAGGGGGTAGTGCTGCTGTCTTGTGGAAGTACCTGAGTGCGTTTGGAAGGCAAACCCAGCCAACTGAGGGGGAGATTGAGGGGAAAACTCCACTGAGAAGGAGCCACAAAAACCTGTGCAAGCGGAAAACATCTAGCAAAGGGACCCACAAAGACTTTGTGTTCTAGTCCAGAAATCGTGGGTAGGATGATGTACTTGACATCTCCGTGTTCTGCTACCAATTCTTTGACAAGCCGGATACACTCAGGAGTCGGCGCAACAGGCGCATAGACGAGCAAACCCCCTTCATCTAGCTTAACGACTGTCATGCGAATCGGCACGACAACGTAGAAGATGCCCTGAAGCTGGTCAAAAGTCCAGACTGTATCCTGAACAACTTCTTTGCGAATAGTCCGCCGACTGCCAAAAGGATAGAGAGGCAAAGTGAACCAGAAAGACCAGGAAAAGTCCCTCAGATGAATCTGTTCTTCGTTTAGTGTGTGTTCATCATCAGCCACTTCACGACCCCCTTCCGCATTCGCTCAATCTGTGTTTATTTGAACTTCAGAAGTTGGAGTGTAGCAAATTGTTGTCACAATAAACTACATTTTTGTTAAAACTCAGCCTGCTTATACCATTTTAGATTTTAGATTTCAAATTTTGGATGGTAGAAGACTGGCAGCGATCGCGTACAGCCCTTTGGGCATGAAAACAGCGAAGCGAGGCGTTAGCCTAACGCTGACTTGTCAGTTCGCGTCCTTGCCAGTAGCCACTAACAACAATTTATTTGTACTCTAGCGCCCCTAAATGATTCCTGAAGGCGAGATACCCGAAAACTCTTACGGAGTCGGGTATCTGAAGGGTTAGCTCACCATTCAAATGCTAGGATTGCGACTACACGCTATTGAAGGCTGGACGAGGTTTCTGGCGATTGCACAAGAACTCCGGAATTTGGGATTTTACGGTTGAAGTCTTTGAGATGGTTTTTTTAAAGAGCGATCGCGTCTATATGTCACGGCTAACGGAGTGTGGCTTGAGATGAACCCCATTTATTTAGTTACAGCCATTTTTCTCGTTTTTGTCACCTACACAAAACCTAGTTGGTTTTGGCAAACTCGTAAGACACTCCAAATCAGACATAGAATTGGCGATCGCGCTACAGCTATTTTTTGTTACGCACTTGCAGTAGCGCTCATCATCAGCGCGATTATTTAATAATTGCTCCCACAAGCCTTTCCTTCTGCAAGGTTTGCTAGTATGCCAATGCCCTTGGTAAATCTTTGGCATACTAGCGCTTTCTCCTTGCGTTCTTTTCCCTAAAACTCAAGCTAGAAATAACAGTTTATAACTCAACTTTGTGTTGGGAGAATTGTTAGGGAGATACGGCTTTCAATCCTTTAGCTGTTAGGATTACCTCAGCTCCTTTCTTTACGGTTAAGATTGTTGAAGAGTCAGCTCCTTCAGGCTGATCGGGATTGCTGATTGGTGTCTCAAGAATGTAAAAATAATCCCCATTCGCCCAGCCTGTGGTGCAACTTCCATCCCGGCAAGTGATTTTACCTCCAGTTAAATTGATGCATTTTCCATTAGCATCACAACCACGGTAGCTAAGATTTCCCGTTCCATTGACTCCTGACCAAGATTTTGCATTACCAACCGTTATTGTCCACTCACCATTACTGAGAGTTTGTGAGTCAGTTGGAGCTTGAGAGTTTCCATCATCGATAATCTCCATTTTGGTTATGAGAGATTCTTGTTTGCTTTTGCCGCAAGGTTCGATGCTTTCACAATCATTAACAGAGAGGATTTCATAAGAGTTACGAACTTTCTTATTCAAGAAAGTTTTTTCTTGTTCGCAGACTTCAAATGATGCGCCCACATTCCTCTCAATTCTGTTTTCATCCACTAGGGTGATGTAGCATTTGAGGTCGCCCTGTACCATGCTTGTGACGGTACCAATGGTTGGCTGCTTGGTTGAAACTTGCTTATTTTTATCGCGTTTAACTTGGGTATTCGTTTGAGTTTTATTAGAAGAATCAGTGCTAATTTCGGTATTCGTTTGAGATTTATTAGAAGAATTAGCTTTGACTTCGCTATCTGTTTGAGCTTTATTAGAAGAATCCGCCTTCGTTTCTGGGGCGTTATTTGGTTGATTTTGCTGAGAAGCATTGGGAAGCGAGTTACCACAACTCACAAGCCAGAGAGAGCAAATAGTGAATGCAATTGTCTTGGTCAAATTTTTCATGTTTGAGTTTTTTCCAAAATTGAGTGAGTGCATTCTTGATAACTACGCTTTTGGGTCAGTAATAGGTATCTTCACTTCAAATTACTGTGTTTCCCGAAGCGCTAGAAAGCCTATGCTTTCCCGATAAGTTCTAAAATCCTTATAGAGCAAGGATTTTAGTTCGGAAAAAAGAAACCGATATTTGCTGTTTTTTGGCTAATCCTCTTCTCCTTTGGTGAGGCTACACATCAGATACCCCCAAACTCTGCCAAGGGAGCGATCGCATCGCACAGGAATGACTGAGCGCAGCCGCCTATACGATCGCTTGAAAAAAGAAGCTATTTTTTCTCTTTGCAAGGAGTAGCGGGGAGAAATCAGGATTCTCACTACCGTTTTTAAAAAGAAGGATATTTTCTCCCTTTTTCAAGGGAGTTTAGGCAAGCTCGTACCTTATCCGAAAAGGATTAGAGTCTGCCTTTGATCAAGAAATTTAGCAATTTTGGGTGGACTTGTTTGGATAGTGTACTTACTAGAGTGATTTTTCCCGTTTAACTGATTCAAACCTGTAAGAAGAATCACAGTAAAGGGAATTCAGAGTTATGACCGATGCCCGTCAAATGAAGATTCAATGGATTGCTGCTGAATTCAAGCGGTTAAATGCACAGCTTTCCGAGCTTTTGGAACAACAAAAGCAGATACCGAGGGAATCTTGCGATTGGTGGCAATTGCAGGATCTGATTAGCGAAGTGGAAGACGAGATAGAGGCGTTGGTTTTTACCTCTAGTTGATTCATTATGCGTTCCCGATCGCTTCTATAGCAGTCTTGAGCCAATCAATGTAAGTTTGTTCTCTGCGAATCGCTAATTCTAGTCCGAGCCGTTGCAGAATCTGCTCGCGGCTCGCAGAGCGATCGCTCAGGGTTGGCAAGTCAATATTTTCACACTCAGAGAGCTTTTGGCGGCGTGCGGCTAGTTGCTCCTCTAAAAGTTGAAGGATAGCTTCATCGGGTAACTGCGCCGCAAAATGCAACTGCACGAGTAAGGGATCTCGCACGGTTGGCAAGGGCTGAGGACATTGCAGCCATCGGATTAATTCGGCTTGCCCTGCCTCCGTCACGCTGTAAACTTTGCGATTTGGGCGATCGCTCTGAATCTCTAAAGTACAGGTAATCCACCCTTGCCCAACCAGTTTATCGAGGGTTCTGTAGATTTGTGCTTGGTCTGCGGGCCACAAGTGAGCAATACATCGATCGAAGCAGCTGGTTTTCAAGTCGTAACCCGTCCTCTCTTCTTGCTGAAGTAAACCCAGAATTGCGTGTGCTAGAGACATAGACGGTTTTCCGAAGAATGAAGTAGTGGAAGCTCTATTGGTTACTTACGATCTTATGCTAATATATGATCAATCATATATAGGAGCAATCAAAGTAAACGAGATGAATGATGGTTTGCTCCGACAAAGAACCTAAAGGCATCAGCTTCTTGCCGACCGGGGTTTATGACCCGATCTAGATAGACTTTCATACTCTGCAAGTGCTGGTTATCCGCATATTCTTTACCAGGGTTCTGATTAAACTGATAACTAAGGCATCAAGGAGACAGTTGATGACGACTCAAATACGAACGATGCGAACGGTTGCAGGCATCATTAACAGTGTCGAAACGCTGGAAGGTGAAGGGATGCTTGTGCGCCGCCCATTCCCCAAAAGCACCTTTTCCCACTTCGACCCCTTCCTCCTCCTTGATGAATTAGGGCCGGTTGATATTGAGCCGGGTCAAGCAAAAGGAGCGCCGGATCATCCCCATCGGGGCTTTGAGACGGTTTCCTATGTCCTTGAGGGGCGCTTGGAACACAAAGATTCACAGGGTCATGCAGGACAGTTGGGTGCTGGTGATGTGCAGTGGATGACAGCAGGAGCCGGTGTTGTCCATTCAGAAATGCCAGAGCGGGAATTTGCTCGGACTGGCGGACGGCTTCACGGACTGCAACTTTGGGTAAATCTGCCTCGGCGGGACAAGATGATGAAACCTCGTTATCAGGAAATCTCGGCGGAGCAAATTCCCACTGCTCAGACTGATGATGGCTTGGTAACGGTAAAAGCGATCGCTGGAGAAGCGCTGGGAGCGAAAGCAGCCATCGCAACGCAGACTCCGATAATGTACCTGCACTTCACGCTCCAACCGGGCGGAACAGTGGTTCAGCCTGTGCCAAAAGAATACAATGCCTTTACATACGTGCTAGATGGAGAAGGTTTGTTTGGTGCAGACAAGGAACGCGCAGGAGATGGGCAGATGGTGTTGTTTGCACAAGATGGTGAGGAAGTAGCAATTTCAAATCCATCGGATGCGCGATCGCCATTGGACGTGTTGCTCATTGCAGGTGTACCGCTAAACGAGCCAGTTGTCCGCTACGGGCCATTCGTAATGAATACCCAAGCAGAAATTGTTCAAGCAATTGAAGATTATCGTAACGGGAGGATGGGTTCCATTGACTTCTAACACACTGCTACAACGAATACATCAACATCAATATCTGCGCGATCTGCGGAACAAATTGCTGCACCTCCACCGGATGTTGCTTGACACAGAACGCATCACTTACGAACAGGTGCGCGGACGGGTATCCAACACAGAACTCCTGAAACTCGTGATTGAGCACGAACAATTTGCGTGGCTGCATCGCCTTTCTGAGCTGGTTGTGCAAATTGATGAAATGCTCTCTAGCGATGAACCTGTATCGCTGGATGATATCCAAAATCTGATTACCAATGCCCGCACGCTGCTGACGCCGTCAGAGCTAGGCAATGAATTTGCCCGGAAATACTACAATGCTTTCCAACGCGAACCGGGCGTTGTGTTAGCACACGCAGCGGTATCAGAGCTTCTTGCATCTGATAAATAAGGACAAGTGAAGGAAAAGCACCGCAATTTACCTTGCGGTGCTTTTCTATGGGTACGGAAATCTTTGAGAGTCCTTTAGTGCAAGCAACGATCTAGGCTTCATCTGAGGGAAGTATGCGATCGCGCTTAGCAGCTTTCGGCATCTCTTCAGACAGGCGCTGGGCTTTGCCTAATCACACTTACTCTTACAGAACAGAAAATACAGAACCGAAAATCTGCTTTCGCTGAATCGCTGCTTCAGGTTTCCAGTGTTTTACATTTGCTAAATGCAGCCGAGCAAGTTAGTCTAGCAAGAGTAGAATAAAACTACATGAATTTATATTAAAAATATGAGAGACTGGTGCCTCGACTGCATTTGCAGTAATGTAGGCTCTCTCAGTAATTATTGTTACAAAAACGCTCAGTAATCTTCTTCAATAAAGTTGAAGTTTATCCTATAACTTTTGCATAAACTCAACTTAACCTAAATCAAATCTATGACTTTGTTAGTATAAACGATATCTAGTATTTGTGTGGCTCTCGACTCAACAAATTGGGGATATGCCTAAAGGTACAGACAATTTATTAAAATAAACTTTATAGTTGTTAACAAGAGACAAAAAACTAGGTAAAAAACTTGGCTAATATCGTTGATACCGCCGTTCAGGCTGGTTCATTTAACACCCTAGTTGCTGCCGTCAAAGCTGCTGGTTTGGTTGATACACTGCAAGGCGCTGGTCCCTTCACTGTGTTTGCGCCTACTGATGAAGCTTTCGCTAAACTTCCCGCAGGTACAGTAGATTCTTTGCTTCAAGATATTCCGAAGCTTAAGCAAATCCTGACCTATCATGTTGTTTCCGGCAAAGTGATGGCATCTGACGTAGTTAAGCTGAAGTCAGCTACTACCGTTCAGGGTTCAGATGTGAAAATTGATGCTTCCAATGGTGGCGTCAAAGTGAATGATGCAACAGTTGCAACAGCGGATGTTGCTGCTGATAATGGTGTCATCCACGTCATTGACACAGTATTGCTTCCTGCGTAAGTAACGCAAGAAATAGTGAATACTCTGTGTGGGGCAGCGATTATTTATAATCGCTGCCCCACTACTATTTAAATGTGTTTTCTCTATGGGAAATTTGTGAGTAAATTCTCAAGCGATTCTTAGGGTTAATATGCGATCGCGTTGCCCTGACTTGTCAATTCGCATAGCTTACTATAAGCTAGCCGTTCAGCTTTTCACCCATGACGATATAGGTAGTGTTAAGGAAATAAACTTAGACGAATCCATAGCTGCCGCGCCGTTACTTGTGCTTGACTATTTATTTCTAAACAAGCAATTGTTACTCTTGCAATGGGCGTTTTTCCCACAAGCGTTCCAGAATCGCTGTCTACTTGGAAATGGTCGTCCCATTGGTCTTGCCTTGGGTTAAACAGACGAACTTCCGTACCGGATTCAGGATCGATTCCACTGATGCGAGTTCCTTTCCGAAGATTGCAGGAGCGACAAGCGAGAGCTAAATTGAATTCAGCATCAGCGCCGCCTCGGTAAAGAGGGACAATATGTTCGACTTCAAACGGGAAGTTGAAAACTAGCTCTGGAGCATAACAATATTCACATCGATGAGCAGCGTGATCAGCGACTAGAGTATAGAAAGGGTTTATTGACTCAGTTGTTGCACCAAAGCTGCTGTTCGGGCTGTGGCTGCTTTTAATTCAGCTTCAACAAGTTTATCTAGCTCTGCTTGTTGTTCTGGAGGTAGCACCTGTCCGCGATCGCGTGCTGTTCGCCACAAACTCATCAACTCTGATAAACGCTGTTGCTCCCCAGCACTAAAAAACCAGTCAGGACGAAAACTCTGGATAAGCAGTAACGTACCCGATTCGCTACCTTCTAACTGAGCAGTTAACGCATCGAGCGCTTCACCTGCGGTTTTACCTGTTGATTGCTTATCACCTGCGTTCGCGTAGCGTGCGCCAAGCGCAATCGCTCGATAAAGCCTCTCGCCATTGGCATCAGATACTGGCAAGATAGCGACTGTAGTCATGTCTTTACCTGAGAGCCTTTTGTCCAATTATAGTTGGAGCAAGATTACCGCAACTGCCTAAACTCAAACTATAACGACAGGCGATCGCGCTTCTACGTGCAGCCAAAATTTAGCAAGGATGCGATCGCGTACAGCCCTTTGGGGATGAAAACAGCGAAGCGAGGCGTTAGCTTAGCGCTGAGTTGTTAGTTCGCTCTGTTTGTATGAGGTTGCGATCGCGTTTATCGGATCGCTGCCATGCAGCACCTAGCCGATCGTCATTGCTTCGACTGGCGTTGGACAACAGCGGTGACGATGCCGATGCCGAATGCTCCGAGGATCGCAAACCCTAAGAGTAACCGACTGCCTTCAAAGATTCCAGCGCCAGCAGCGACCCAAAGCGGTTTGGCAATCAGAATGCTGACGATAAGGGCTAAGAAATAGCTTTGCCAACGCATTGTAGTCATTCCGGCAGCATAAGCGACAAAATCAAACAGTCCGGTCATCAAAAGACCCGTCATCAGGAAAAAGTTGCCTTCTAAATGTTGTTGAGCGAGGCGATCGACTTTTTCCATAAATTGCTGACCGACAAATCGCTCTACTAAACCTCGTCCGTAACGACGAGCAATATAGAAATTGAACGTACAGGAGGCTAAATCTGCCAACGCAACGACTAGCAATCCTTGAGCGAACCCAAACAGACCTCCTGCTAAAATCGCGTAAGCAGTACCTGGAAGCACTGGCACGATGATACTGGTAAAGCGCAGCCCAAACACGATCGCGGGTGCCCAGATGCCAAACCGATCCACCTGTTCTCGAACTTGCTCAATCCCATATTTGTTGAGCAGCCAGATTGCTAAAGTAATGAGAACTCCAATCGCAAACCAGCGCAGAATTTTTATCCAGTTGTATTTCATGCGGCTCAACTACTCGAAACCTATTTGGTATGGTTGCATGAAATTGATGGCACCGTGATGGAGCGATCGCGTTGCGCTGACAAGTCAGTTCGCGCAAGTTTATTTGAGGTTACGATCGCAAGTGCGGGTGATGAATGCGATCGCTGTTGAAGGGAACTGAGAAGTCATGCTGAGTGTCATACAGGTTAAAGCATGGCACGCTCCAATCTTTTTTCTTTTATTAATAGAAACCGATCATGAAGACTCTGCTACTCGCCAGTGTATTCGCTTCTATTTTGGCGTCTAATCCCTTGAATGTGTCCTCAACGAACACGCCTTCTCAAGCAGACTGGTTTCGTTTCATTGCTCAACCACGTACGTCAGGGCAAGCGTTAGAACGTCCTTTGGTGAGTGCAAAAGGTGGCGCGGGAAGTATTGTAATTCGTGCAGACCTATCTGCATCAGATCCTTGCCAGAAGCTCAGCGGTGCGGCGGAACGCAAAGGAAAGAAAGTAACAGTGCGCGTTACCATCCGTCAACCTGAGGGTGGATGTATCGCCACAATCGGCAATTTTCGCTATGAAGCTACTCTTAACAAGCTTACCCCTGGCAAGTACCAGGTTGAAGTAATCCACGATTATGTGAATAATGGTTGGCCAAGTGGAACAGTATTCAAGCGTAAGGTGAGCGTAAGATAAGACAGTAAATCTTCCACCAAGAGCGATCGCGTTGCGCTGACAAGTCAGTTCGCGCAAGTTTGTTTGAGGTTGCGATCGCAAGTGCGGGTGATGAATGCGATCGCTGTTGAAGGGAACTGAGAAGTGATGCTGAGTGTCATAAAGGTTAAAGCATCGCACGCTCCCATCTTTTTCCTTTTATTAATAGCAACCGACCATGAAGACTCTGCTACTCGCCAGTGTATTCGCTTCTTTTTTGGCGTCCAATCCCTTAAATGTGTCCTCAACGAACACCCCTTCTCAAGCTGACTGGTTTCGTTTCATCGTTCAGCCGGGTACGCCTGGACAAGTGTTAGAACGTCCTTTGGTGAGTGCAAAAGGTGGTGCGGGAAATATTACGGTTCGTACAGACTTATCTGCCTCAACTCCTTGCCAGAAGCTCAGCGGTGCGGCGGAACGCAAAGGCAAGAAAGTAACAGTGCGCGTTACCATCCGTCCACGTGAGACTGGTGGATGTATCCTCATGGTCGGCAATTTCCGCTATGAAGCTAATCTTAACAAGCTTACCCCTGGCAAGTACCAGGTTGAAGTAATCCACGAATACCCGAATAGTGGTTGGTTAAGTGAGACGGTATTCAAGCGTCAGGTGAGCGTAAGATAAGACAGGAAATCTTCCACGAAGAGCGATCGCTTGCATTTGTTTGAGGATGCGATCGCGCTTCTACGTGCAGTCAAAATTTAGAAAGAATGCGATCGCGTTGCGCTGACAAGTCAGTTCGCGTAGCGTACCATAAGCTAGTCATGCGGCTTGTGACCGATTAAGTCATGCCTCAACGAGATGCGATCCATAACATCATCAGGCAAGCTCTCATCAAAGAGGGTTGGGAAATCACGGACGATCCCTATGTCATATCCTATGGTGAGCGATTTCTGTTTATCGACTTAGCAGCAAGATTAGATGCCGTCAGCGGTATTGCAGGGCGATTCATTGGTGCCAGACGCGGCAGCAGTCGAATCGCTGTTGAAATTAAGGAGTTTCGAGGCAATTCGGCAATTGCTGATTTGGAGCAAGCGATTGGTCAATATGTTCTTTATCGACTTCTACTTGAACAGGTCGATCCAGATCGTGAATTGTATCTCGCTATTGCAGACACAACCTTCGACGGGATTTTCAGCGAACCGATTGGTGAGTTGGTGAGGCGTGAGTTACCGATGAAATTGCTTATTGTAGATGTAGCGGCGCAAGAGGTGAAGCAATGGATACCACCACTCAAGAACGGGACATTGTAAAGCAAGTAATTCAACGATACGCCCAGTTCAAGCCTTCTCACGGTGATATTCGTCTCGACACGGTATTTGACGACACGCAAAACCGCTATGCACTGATGCAAGTGGGTTGGGATAGAGGACGAAGAGTTAGGGGAAATTTGATTTATGTGACTCTGCGTGAGGGTAAGGTTTGGGTGGAGTATGACGGGATGGAACAGGGAATCACCAAAGACTTAATCGCCGCAGGCATTCCAAGAGAGCGAATTGTTCTAGCATTTCTCTCTGAAGAGCAAACCGCTGCAACTGCTTAAACTTAGACTAGATAATAGGCGATCGCTCTTTTACGTGCAGCCAAAATTTAGCAAGGATGCGATCGCTCTTTTACGTGCAGCCAAAATTTAGCAAGGATGCGATCGCGTTGCACTGACTCGTCAGTTCGCATAAAATTACAAACTTTTCCAGCAGAGTATGAGTTCGTAGCTCCTGATGAACCAGTGGTTTTTGATCTTATAGGGCGATTAATTAGAAATGCTGTTCCTGTGAAACTGGGTCAAGTTATTGCTCAAAGTATCTTAAATCATCTAGAGCCGTTTACCTAAGGAGTACCACCGGGGAATGAATTTAAGTATTCTTGATTAGATAAATATTGCTCAATATTTTGCAGTATCTGTTTTAGATACCTGACAACCTTCTTCTGGATTTCTAAAAGCTCATCTGCGGTTTTATCTCGTCCTACCTCTGCAAAAGACTTAATGCCGTGTGCTAGATCATTCCTGTTTGACTTAATAGTTAATAAATCACTTCCATCTGCTGTTTTAGCATAGTCAGTCAGGTGTGAAAATCCGTATTCAGTCGCTGTTTCTCTTATTTTCTTCCCATCAATATTGCCTGAAAAGATATCTTGTTTATCAAATCCGGCAGTAATAATATCAAGCGCAATATCGCTTATGCTTGAAAAAATTTTTCCGGGATCTCGCTTCTTTAGGTTTTTGAGGACAATTTTCTTAAGCTCAGGCCTAATTTGATCGTAGGAAACCTCTTTACCTCGAAGTTCATCAAATATTGCTTCAATCGCGTTTCGCATTGTTGCCTCCACTAAGTTATAGAGCAACAGAAAACCACTTGCTTTTAAAGTTTTTATTAACTCAGGGTCAATTTCTCGTATTTTTAAGCTTCCTCCCTTACTTTCCATACTTAATTTAGTAGTTTTTTGCTCCAAGCTCTTCAAAAAAATAAAATATTTGCTCACCTCTCTAGAGCGTTCATTGAAGTCCTGAAATAATGCGCTAGTCATAATTTACTGAGAAGTTGATCGCGCACGAATTCAATACGCCGAATTACTTTAAGTCTGGAGTTGCTTACATCCAAGGTCGTGTATTCTTTGAATTCTCGCGAATCAAGCCACTCTATTGAGGTTGGCATAAGATCGCTCTTTTCCCTTAAGGCAAGTGCAACACCTACAGAAATTGCCTCAAACCGAATTCGAGGAGTGATAGTTCGTTTTATCCCTTTCTGAAATCCATAGGGAAAGTATTTTTCTACAAAATCAAGCATCATCTGAAATTCGATACGCATTCCTTCACGATCAAGCGATTCATTATTATTTTCTTTTAGGTAATTAGTAAGGAATTGAGTTACCTGCCGCTCAAAGTTTTTATAGTTATTTAAATAAGCGAAAAACCGCAGTACGAACTCTTCAGGTTCACGTCTACGAATAAGAGCCTCTGAAAATGAACACAACTTATGAAATTTCGGACTCTTAGATAGCTCATCAATTAAATCAATAAGTGGTCCGCGTAATATATTAACGCGCACCTCCATATCATTGAAAGTTACGCTACCAAGGTTAACTCGTTCCCAAATATCTTTATTAAGTCTTTCATAGATATCTCGCCTTACTTCCTCATTGGACCTGATCGTGATTTCGACTAATCTTATTGATTCACGTTTAAAGCGCCTTTGTCTAGGTAAGGGCAAATCAGCGAATGTAAAACCATTGAGCTTTTCTAACTTCTCTAATCCTGCCAGCCTCAGCTCATTGTTTAGGAACCTTGCTAGAGTACGAATACGTTGTGTACCGTCTATGATTTCAAAACGCACCTTATTTTTATCTTCAGCAACTTCAGCCACGAGAATGTAAGGCGTTGGTAATCCTAGAAGCACAGATTCAATGAATTTTGATTGCCTTACATCATCCCAAACCAATTCTCGTTGGTAATCTGGTATGAACAATTCGTTAGCGTCATCGTCTCTTCCGTCTAGGTACTTCTGAACAAGCAATTCGATTGGGTACTCTTTCGTATTGTAGTCAAAAGGCTTTCGCTGTTCCCGAATTTCTGCTTCCGCCGCTTCTTTTTGCTTATCGGTGATTTCTGGTTTCGGTGGTAGATTTTGGGCTTGTGCCATCTTTCCCTCCAGTTTAGATGGAGTAAGTGTATTGGAGTAAGAAAGGCTTAGAGCTTGCTTCTAGCACCTATAATTTTAGCGCTTTGTGAGTAAATTCTATCAGAGCCTAGCCAGAATAACTAAGCTAGCGCGATCGCACACTCTGGATGTAGAGGATTAACAGTGCGATCGCTCAAGATTGAAACTGGGACAATAACCAAACATTCAGTTTGTCATAATTTATTTACCGACTTAGCCAGAAGGCTTATCCCAATAGTGTAATTTTCAAACTTAGAAACAATGATTATGCAAGCTGAAGATAAAAAAATTTACACACCTGAAGAATATCTTGATTTTGAGGTTAACTCAGAAGAACGGCATGAATATATCAATGGTGAAATTGCCCTGATGACTGGCGGAACCCCTAATCACAATCAAATTGCGCTTAACCTAAGTGGCGCGCTCAATTTTGCACTCAAGCGTCAACCTTATCGAGTATTCGTCACCGATCAGCGTCTCTGGATTCCTAGAAAACGTATCTATACTTATCCAGATGTCATGGTAGTTCAGGGTGAATTGCAATTACAAGAAGGACGGCGAGACACCATTACTAACCCTTTGATGATTGCTGAAGTGTTGTCAGCATCTACTAGAAGTTATGACAAAGACGCAAAATTTACCGCTTATCGTACTATTCCCAGTTTTCAAGAATATATCTTAATTGACCAATACACGATGCACATTGAGCAATACTTCAAAACAGAGCAAAAACGCTGGACATTTACTGAGTATGACGATGCCAATGAAATAGTATCTCTAAATTCCCTTTCTTTTCAAATAACGCTTGCAGATATATATGACAAAATTGAGTTTGAGTCAGTAGAAGTAAGCACCTGAAGATATTATTGTTGAACTTATTTCAATGTCTTGATTTTTGCCAATAGCGATCGCACGCTCTGGATGTAGAGAATGAACAGTGCGATCGCTTCTTTTATTACAGACTCGAATCGCTTAATCCGTAGAAACAAACCAGTCGAGAAGTGTTCGGGCGATGCTCAGTTTAGGAGGAATCAACGGTAGGTTGTCTTTACTAAACCAAGCAGCATCCTCCAATTCTTGTGGGTTAATGATAATATCACCACTCGCATAGATAGCTGTGAATCCAATCATCAGTGAGTTCGGAAAAGGCCAAGGTTGCGAACCAAAATAGCGAATATCCTTAACTTCAATCCCAACTTCCTCTCGGACTTCGCGCACGATTGTTTCTTCGAGTGATTCTCCCGGTTCGACAAATCCAGCAATCAAACCGTACATTCCTGCGGGAAACCGAGAAGCGCGAGCCAATAATATGTCCTCACCACGAGAAATAAGTACAATCACCGCAGGCGAGAGGCGAGGATAATTGACTAACCCACACTTAGGACAACGCTTGGCACGTTCGTTGGGTAATTGGGTTGTGGGAGCCGCACACTGTCCGCAATACTGATGGGTGCGATCCCATTCCATAATCTGAATCGCACGACTGCTGAGCGCATACAAGTCTTCGTCTAAGGTGCCGTACAATTCGCGCAGTCCTTGCAAAGTCATGCCATCGGCTATCACGGCATCTTTCCCTAGTTCCGCCGAGTAACAAGGTCTATCGTCCAGGGTGCCAAGAAATTGCGATCGCACGGGCACCAAGCCAATCTCTGCCAAACTGATGAGGGTGGGAATTGTGCTGAGTGTCCCTTCCCGTCGAACCAACAGCTGATTCCCGACAAAGGTGAACCACCACGCAGGTTCAGATTGTACTGGAGGTGGAGCAATGCTAGGGATGAAAGTTCGATACATATCCGAGTAGAGTGCGATCGCGTAGCCTGCCGGAGGCAGTCGCCTTCATCGTATCATTGCGATCGCATACAGCATCATACAAAAAGCCGCCCGATCGGGGCGGGACTTTATACCCAGTTTTCGATAATACGATGTGTAATTCGTAGCCGTGCGGGGCAAGTTTTAGCCAAAAAACGCTAAAAAGCCCAAGGGCGTCTTTCCGTGTTTCGACTCCAAGGGCTTTTCGCTATAACTTTCACTCCTCACACTTACATCATGTTGCTAAAGACATAATTTTGCTATACACCTTCTGACATATATTGAAGTGGATCGGCGATCGCTCTTACTCAAAAATCAGGCTTAAACCGACTCAAAGCTTTGTAATACCTGGATTTGAGTTTCTGAATCAAATTTCTGCCAAGCACGGTTAACCGCACCCAGAACAGCGAGTAACGATGCCGTGACAATATTGGAGTGGATGCCAACGCCGTAGAAAGAACCAGGGAAGCGATCGCCAGCAACCTCAACATAAGCGATCGCAGACGCATTGCTACCCTGGCTGAGTGAGTGTTCGTCGTAACGATCGATGCGAATGCCAAGATTTAGCGCCTTTAGGAATGCATCAATAGGGCCGTTGCCTTTTCCAGCAAGCGAAATACGATTCCCCTTCATCTCTAGCGATACTGCGATCGCTTGTTCATCGCTGTCTGTTTCCGACAAGTGGTGAGAGAGGTACTTAAACGGCGATACTGCCTGCAAATATTCTTGCTCGAATAGTTGCCACAGATCCGTTGCAGACATTTCCTGCCCGGAAGCATCCATTGCCCTTTGCACCACTTGGCTAAACTCGATTTGCAACCTGCGGGGCAATACCAGGCTGTAATCCCGTTCTAGCAAGAAAGTAATGCCACCCTTACCCGATTGGCTATTCACCCGAATCACAGATTCGTAGCTGCGTCCCACATCGGTTGGATCGAGTGGCAGATACGGAACTTCCCAGATTCCATCCGATTCCTGTACCGCCAAGCCTTTCTTGATCGCATCTTGGTGAGAACCAGAAAAGGCAGTAAATACCAAATCCCCAACATACGGATGGCGGGGATGAATTGGCAATTGCGTGCAATCCTCCACCGTTCTCGCCACCATGTTGATATCAGAAAAATCCAAACCGGGATGGATGCCTTGGGTGTAGAGGTTCAGCGCCAGCGTCACTAGATCCACATTTCCAGTGCGTTCGCCATTGCCAAATAGACAGCCTTCAACTCGATCCGCACCTGCCATCTGCGCCAGTTCTGCTGCTGCAACCCCACAACCGCGATCGTTGTGGGGATGGACGCACAAAATTACGCTATCCCGTCGCGCCAAGTTACGATGCATCCACTCAACTTGATCTGCGAATATATTAGGCGTTGCAACTTCAACGGTTGCAGGCAAATTGATAATTGCCATGTGCTGCGGTGTGGGTTGCCAAACATCCAGAACGGCATCGCAAATATCTTTAGCAAAATCCAGTTCAGTCGCCGTAAAGGTTTCCGGCGAGTATTGGAAATACCAATCAGTCTCCGGTTGCGCTGCGGCAAGTTCGTTCATCAGTTGCGCTGCGGATGTTGCCATCTCGATAGTGCCCGCGCGATCGAGATTAAAGACAGTGCGGCGGAAGACTGGAGAGGTGGCGTTGTAAAGATGCACGATCGCTCGTTTTGCACCTTGCAATGCTTCAAAGCTACGACGAATTAGATGTTCGCGGGCAGGGGTTAAAACCTGGATTGTGACGTTATCGGGTATTAATTGCTGCTCGATCAGGCGGCGGACGAAATCAAAGTCAGTTTGTGAAGCGGAGGGAAATGCAACTTCGATTTCTTGAAACCCAATCTCGACTAAAAGCTTGAACAGACGTAACTTGCGTTCAACGTGCATCGGCTCGATTAGTGCCTGATTGCCATCGCGCAAATCGGTACTGAGCCAGATGGGAGGATTGGTAATGGTTTTCGAGGGCCAGGTGCGGTCGGGTAAGTTAATTGGGGCAAATGAACGATATTTGGTTCCGGGATGCTTCAACACGATCGATGTTTCCTATATTTTTGGGGTTTGTGAGATGCTGTGGCGATCGCAATCGAGTTAAACAAGGAGTTGCCAGGTTGCGACGCAGACCCATCCTGACAACCCATCAACAGTCGCAGTAACATCTCAAGTGCTGTATGAAGTCGCATAAAAATCTCCAAAAAATTGGTGAATGAATGGCAATGCCGCACTTGCCCGCGTAGGCAAGGAGGTTGAGGCTTGAAAGGGAAAAACTTGGTTTAAGTGGTAAAAAATTAGTTGCGCCCAAGGCGCAGCAGCAGCCCTAGCCCTAGTAGTCGGCTAGTGGAGTGGTGTAGAGATTGCTGCTGTGGAAGCATGAGATTGAGACAATAAACTATGGATATACTAGCCCTAGACCTTGCAGGGGTCAATATTCAGATGGACATACTTTGTCACCATAACGCCAGTTAATTTGCGATCGCACGGGCACCAACTCAATCTCACCCGCTGTTAACTTCAAATTCAATTTGGGCACTATAAGGGTAGCAGCCTTCCTAGAAGTTTGCTGCTCTTATGGTCTGTGCGCGGAGACAGGAAATGCAGCCGATGTCGATAACGCAGAAATTCCCAGTTAAACTCGATCGCACTTTTTTGACAGCAGCGCTGGTAATTCCGATTGTTCACCTCTATTTAGGATACGTAGGATTATCCACGACCTTTGTAAATGGTGCCTCCGTATTTTGGCCTTCACTCGGTGTCTTTTTGGCAGCGATGCTGCTACTAGGCTATCGCGTCTGGCCTATTTTATTTGTGAGTGATTTCATTGTTAGTCATATTCTTTTTTTCCCAAACAATCTTTTAATCAGTCTGATTATTCCCGCTGTCAACCTGCTCACTCCATTCAGCGGGACTTTTTTAATTAATCGTTATATCAAACGCCACAATTTTTTAGAGCGATCGCAAGATGTTTTTAAATTTATCATCCTGACTATCCCCACCCCCCTGATTAGTTCCCTCTTGGCTGCCGTCACGCTTTGCACCAGTGGGATTGCGCCCTGGACAGCATTTGCAGAAGTGTGTCGAACCTGGTTGGCATCAGACACCACGGGAATTTTGGTCGTTACACCCCTATTGCTGGCATGGTGGCAAAAATCTGAATTTAAAAAATTCGACAAGCAACAAATTCTCGAATTTGTATTTGTATTGGTCTGGGTAATCGCGCTCGATCATATTGCCTTTTCGGGAGGATACCCAATCGAATACATGGTAATTCCCCCCCTGATTTGGGCGGCATTTCGGTTTGAAGCGCGGGTATCAACGCTACTCGTGCTAATTGTGTCAGCGATCGCAGTTTTTGGAACCGTTCGCGGCTTCGGCTCGTTCGCCAAGCAAGCCACTCCCAACGAATCGCTGATCCTGCTGCAATCGTTTATTTGTGTCATTGCTATCACCACATTTGTCATCTCTGCGGTGACGAATGAAAACCGTAAGGCAGAAAGAAAACTTCGGCAAGCGAATGATCAATTAGAGCAACGAGTTGAAGAACGGACGACTGAACTCAATGAGGCGAAAAATTCTGCCGAAGTTGCCAACCAAGCGAAAAGTGAATTTCTTGCCAACATGAGCCACGAACTACGCACTCCCCTTAACGGTGTTCTGGGGTATGCTCAAGTTCTTTCTGCTGCCCCCAATCTTACCGAACAGCAACAACACGGCATCGACATTATCTATAATTGCGGCTCTCATTTGCTAACGCTGATCGAAGACGTACTCGATCTCTCTAAAATCGAAGCGCGTAAGATGGAACTGCATTTGAGCGATTTACATCTACCTGGCTTCCTGCAAGGAGTCGAGGAAATTTGCCGCATTCGCGCCGAGCAAAAAGGCATTCAGTTCATTTATCAGCCACCCGATAATTTGCCCATAGCGATCGCAACTGACGAGAAACGCTTGCGGCAAGTGTTGCTGAACCTCTTGGGCAATGCGATTAAATTCACCGATGCCGGTAGCGTGACATTCCGAGTGGAGGTGACTGAAAATCGGCAGCAACCAGCGTTCGCGAAGCTTCGCTTTGCGGTTGAAGACACGGGTATTGGGATGTTACCCGAACAACTAGAGCAAATTTTCCTCCCCTTTGAGCAGGTTGGCGATACCAAGCGACAAGCGGAGGGGACTGGATTGGGACTTGCGATCGCCAAAAAAATTGTCGAGATGATGGGAGGAGACATCCACGTTAAGAGCTTACCGAAGGTCGGTAGTACCTTTGAGTTTGAGATCGAGTGTGCTTTCTCGACGAACTCAATAGTAAGCAACATTTCCAGGGGGCGAATTTCTGGTTATTCGGGCGATCGCAAAAGCATTTTGATTGTGGACGATCGATGGGAAAATCGCTCGGTCATGGTTAACTTGCTGCAACCGTTGGGATTCACCGTCATTGAAGCCAGCAACGGACGGGAGGGGTTGGAAAAGGCGCATCAAGTTCAACCAGATTTAATCATTACTGACCTGATCATGCCTACCCTGAATGGTTGGGATTTGCTCGCGCTGCTGCGCCAGTCAGAAACGTTAAAAGATTTGCCAGTCCTTGTGTCATCGGCAAGCGTGTATGATGCCGATCGCCGTAAAAGCCTTGCCGCAGGCGGCAACGATTTTCTGGCTAAACCCGTGCAAGTCGAGGAACTATATCGCCTCTTGGCAAAACATCTGCACCTGGACTGGATTTATGCCGAGGCAAAACCTGTTGAACGTGCGATCGCAACGCCCTTCGCAAACGCAACCCCAACCGAACTCGCTGTGCCACCCCTATCTGAACTGTCGAGCCTACTGGAATATGCCAAGCGAGGACAAATCAAAGGCATCCAACAAGAACTGGAAAGACTTGCCCAACTAGATGAAAGTTATCAGCCGTTTGCCAACAAATTAAGTTTGTTAGTGAAAGAATTTAATATTCACAAAATTCGCAAATTCCTTCTAGAAACTGTAGGTTAATTGCCCCGTATTTCATCTTCATGAATAAACCAATAGTCAAAAAAGGAGCAGTTATAAAATGTTATTTAATTCCGATCGCGAAATCGTTTTAGTGGTTGATGATAATCCAACTAATCTAGAATTATTATATAACGCCTTGGGTTCATCTGGCTATGAAGTTTTGGTAGAAATGGATGGTTTTAGTGGAATTGAGCAAGCTAAGAACTATCCGCCAGACTTGATTTTGCTAGATGTCCAGATGCCAGGAATTGATGGGTTTGAAACCTGCCGTAAATTGCAGCTCGATCCGTCTACAAAAAACATTCCAGTAATTTTTATGACGGCGCTGACAGATACCACAGACAAAGTGAAGGGATTACATTTAGGAGCAGTAGATTATATTACAAAACCCTTCCGTCATGAAGAAGCACTTGCTCGGATTCAAACCCATTTAAAAATTCGCCGTTTGAGCTTAGAACTTGAACAACAAAAGCAAGAACTTGAGGAAATTGTTCAAAAACGCACAGCCGAACTAACCTGCACGTTACAAGAACTAAAAAAAACACAATTGCAATTAATTCAAAATGAAAAACTGTCTACAATTGGTCAGTTAGTTTCTGGCATTGCTCATGAGATTAATAATCCAGTTGGTTGTATTTATGGCAATTTAGAGCAAGCGAGTCTTGCTGTTAAAGATGCGGTTGATTATATACGTCTTTATCAAGCCAAGTTTCCAAATCCTGGCATAGAAATTGAACAAAAAGCGGAAGAGATTGATCTTGAATATCTTCTAGAAGATTTACCAAAAATGTTCTTATCTATGCATACAGGAATCGATAGAATTCGCAACATTAGTACATCCCTTAGAACATTCTCCCGTGCTGATGTAGATTACAAGGTATCAGTTGACATCCATGAGGGACTTGAGAGTACCTTGATGATTTTGCAACATCGTTTGAAAGCTCAGAATTATCGTCCAGCAATTCAAATCATTAAAAATTATGGTGAAATTCCTAAAGTTGAGTGTTATTTAGGACAACTCAATCAGGTATTTATGAATATTTTGGCAAATGCAATCGACGCAGTGGAAGAAGCGAACTTGGGTCACACCTATGAAGCGATTAAAGAAAATCCCAACCATATTATTGTTCAAACTGAAATGAAAGATGAACATCAGGTTGCAGTCCGAATTGCAGATAATGGCATGGGGATGACGAAAGATATCAAGCAACGCATTTTTGACCATCTATTCACGACTAAACCTGTTGGAAAAGGAACAGGTTTAGGATTAACGATTGCTCATCAAATTATTGTTGAAAAGCACGGAGGAACGCTCGAAGTCAATTCTGAATGGGGACGAGGCACAGAGTTTGTGGTAACGCTTCCGATTGTGTAATCTAGTCTTTAAAACTAGATTAGATGAATCAATCCCTCAATCAGCTCTAGTTTTGACTGTAAAATTATTAGTGAAACTGCTGCTGTAAGGTGGCAATAATTTTGAGAGCAGCTTGTAGTTCTTGGATAGCGATCGCCCGATCAACGATCGTGTTAACCAGTTGAGCTGTGGGTAACGGGAACATCCCCTAAATTGCAAATACACGCCCGTTGGTACAATCCTATTCTTTACCAGTGGCAAGAGTGCGAAATGGATGCAACGCCTGCCAGTGGTAAAGGATTTAAAAAAGCGCAATTAGTAAGGCAATGGGTGCTGCAAGTAATATCCACATCGTCGGCTGCAAACCATACTGTTGAGCAACCAAACCCAGTGCAAACGGAGCTAACCCCCCCACAAAACCTGCCAGGTTGTTGAGCGTCATGACGGTTCCGCTCTGCCCCGGCATCGCTGTGTACAATTGCCCCTGGAGAATAGAGTACCATCCGGAATTAAGGAGGCCCAGAAAGCAAAGAATGACCAGCTTGAGATTGATATTGGGTACAAGCAAAAAAGCTGGATAAAGACACAAAACAAGGATAGCGCTAACCTTCAAATAAGCAAGTCCTTGCACTCGTTCGAGTAAGGGAATCAGGAGAAAATCTCCTAGTAAACCAAACCCTAACCAGACTGTGAGAGCGAAACTCGCCTGCGTGTTGTTTACACCCACGACATCTACGAAATATAGTGCCAAAAAGCCACTCAAAACATCCAGCATTAAATCGGAAAATTGCAACAACGTTAACCAACGCAACACGTTACCTCGTTTTAAGCTTTGGATGGCATAACGGATGCCATCTTTGAAGCTGTGCGTGGGTTGATCAATATCAGAGGATGCCGTTGGAGTTGCGATTGGATACTGCCACAACATTCCTACAAGTAATCCCGTCAGTATCGCCAATAGTAAAAACACACTCCGCCAACTTTGATGGAATGCGATCGCACTCGCTAAAGCCAAAGGCCCAAGGACATTACCGACAGAACCCGCCAATGCCCACCGTGCCATATTTTGTTCGTGGCGAGTCGGTTCTATGTCCATCAGCGTCGCCTGGGAAAGACTGACAAAGGCACCGGATGCAGGATAAAAAAGCACAAAGGCTGCTAACAACCAGGAAAAGTTATAGCTAAGGGAGATGAGGAGTAATGCGATCGCAAACCCAACACCTCCCCCCAAAATCAATTGCCGTCGTTGACCAATATCTCCCCAGATTCCCAAAATTGGCTCTATCAGGCTGCTGACCGTGTTGGGTATCGTCAGCAACAGCCCCACTTGCAGGTAAGAAAGATGCAGGTCATTGCGAATCAATGGATACGCAGCACCCCGGACTCCATCCACCAGTTCGTCTAATAATTCAATCACCAGGAAGATCATCGTTAACAAAATGACAGTCCTGGTCGTTTTGTTTTTACTGTCCAATGACATCGTGAAATTCTCCCATCCTCAAAATTTGAACACCAGCGCAACATCTTCACGGCGTTGGCGATCGGAGGGGGAATCCACGAACATACTCTCCGCCTTAGTTGTAAGGCGAATCGCTGGTTGGATTGAGTTCTAGAAGCTTACCAAGGAGGAAAAATCATACAAGCGAAGGGCAAAGAAAGGACTTGCAACTAGGTCTGTAGCCTATTGTAGGCAGACCCGAAGAAATTGTCTTCACAAACAATGTTGGTTGCTTAGTACGGTTATCCCTACTCCTCAATAGTACGCATGTACTCATTCAAGAGTTAGAATCTCAGAAATTCCACATTTGGCGTTTGTAAATAGAAGGAAACATCATTTGTGGATCACTTTCTGAGTCCCAATAAACCTTAATAAAAATGGTTAAAACCGTTAACGAAGCTTTCGATGTTTTCTTAAAAGATTACGTCAACCTAGAGCCAGATGAAACTAAATCAGCTAGAAGTAGTAGAGATTGGCTTCTATCTCAAATTCATTTGTTTCCAAGCAAAGATGGCAAATTTCCAAGGTTATACTCAGAAAAAGATATATTTTTTGGTTCATTTGCTAGACGTACTAAAAAAAGAGAGCTTGATGACATTGATATGATGATTGCTTTGAGTGCGGAAGGAGGTGTTTACAATGAATTCACAGATAGGATTGAGATTCATATCTCTGATTCTGAGTATAGGCTAAAAGCACTTTGCTATGACAACACAAATATTCTTAGTTCACGAAAAATTATCAATAAGTTTATAAGCCTGCTTAATCAAGTTCCACAGTATGAGAAAGCTGAAATCAGTCGTGATATGGAGGCTGCGACTCTCAATCTAAAGAGCTATCCTTGGAACTTCGATCTTGTGCCTTGCTTTTTTACACAAAAGGATTGGCTTAATAAAGATTACTACCTTATTCCAGATGGTCAGGGACATTGGAAAAAAACTGATCCAAGAATTGATAGGCAAAGAGTAACTGAGATCAATCAGTTTCACGATGGCAATGTATTGAATGTAATCAGATTAATGAAGTATTGGAATAAAAGACAAACAATGCCATCAATGCCTTCATATTTAATTGAGAACATGATATTGGACTTCTACTCTACGGAGTATACAAAAACATCGAAATATGTAGATTTAGAGGTTGCAAAAGTCTTGCTATATATTCACGGCGCGATTTTCTATCAGGTCAGCGACCCTAAAGAAATTCAAGGGAATATTAACAAACAAACTTATGAAGAGCAAACTAAAATTTCAAAAAGGGCTTATGCCGACTACACAAAAGCTTTGGAAGCTAGGGAACTAGAAACTCAAAATGCTCATAAATCTTCCATTGCAATGTGGAGTAATATATTTGGCTCAAAATTTCCTAGTTATACGTAAATAACTACCTAAATCAAAAATGGAGATTAGTATTCATGAATAATATTCCTAAAGAACAAAACAATCAACGTAAGTTAGAGCTATTAGCTGCACAACGCCAGCTTTACTCTGATGCAAAAAAAATGCAAATTATTAGTGTAGTTATTGGAGTTCCAATAGTAATTACATGGTCTATCTTAGTTGCAAGATTACCTAAATTAGCTGTTTATGCTGGCTTGTGGGGGATTATTGCCACGCTTCTAGAACTTTTAATTTTTTCACGTTTACAAAAGTCTACTCAAGAAAAAGCCGCAAAGATTCAACAAATGTTTGATTGTGAAGTTCTCCAATTCAATTGGGCAAGTCTAAACTCTGGAATTCGTGTCGAAACAGAAACAATTGTTGATGCGTCTAACAGATTTAAGCGTAAAAATAAAAACTATTCTAATCTCCAAAATTGGTATCCAATTAGTGTTGAAAAATTACCGATTCACGAAGCCCGAATCATTTGCCAACGTTCTAACATTTGGTGGGATGCTAAACTGCGACGTCGCTACTCGAAGTGGATAGTTATTATTTTAATTACTCTATCCATTATTGTATTTTTGATTGGTTTAGTTGGGGGTCTAACTCTTGAAAAGTTTTTGTTGGCTATTTTAGCACCCTTGACACCCGCTTTTGTTGTAGGGCTGCGTCAATACACTGAACATAACGAAGCTGCGGCTAGACTTGATAGATTGCAGGAGAATGCAGAAATTCTTGTACACAAAGCAATCAGTAAAAGGCTTACGCAGCAAGACCTTGAGATAGAATCATACAGCTTGCAAACTCAAATTTACGATAACCGTCGTCGCAGCCCATTGATTTTCGACTGGCTATATTCTCGATTAAGACGTGAAAACGAAGAACAGATGAATAAAGGTGCTGAATCTCTCGTTAAGGAATTGACTCAAAATCCTTAGCATGAACGATTGCGGTGTACATAACAAATCATTGAAATCCAGCCCTGCTTCTATCCCAGCATGACAGCGACTGTCAGGGCATACCCTACTGCAATGTACTACTTCAAGCGATCGCTTAAATCAGCACTTGACATTCTTGGACAGTTTATTTAACCTCGTAGTTAATTAACTGAACGGTTAAATACAAGTGTCTTCCGATCAACTGAGCGTCACCTTTGCCGCCCTTGCCGATCCCACCCGGCGTGCCATCCTGGCTCACCTCGCCAAGGGTGAGGCATCGGTCACGGAGTTAGCAGAACCCTTTGAGATGAGCCTTCCTGCCATCTCCAAGCATCTCAAGGTGCTGGAGCGTGCCGGACTGATCGCGCGGGGTCGGGAGGCTCAATGGCGACCCTGCCAGATCAAAGCGGAGCCACTCAAGGACGCAATGGATTGGATCGAGCAATATCGCCAATTTTGGGAAGAGAGACTTGATCGGCTGGATGATTACCTGCACGAGTTACAAACCCAGGAGAAACAAGATGGGCAATAAAAATGATTCCATTGATGCTCAAAGCGATCGCGAGATCGTCATTACCCGCGTCTTCAACGCACCCCGCGAACTGGTGTTCAAGGCGTGGACTGACCCGGAACACGTAGCGCAGTGGTGGGGGCCGAAAGGCTTCACAACCAAGGTGACTGAGCTGGATCTGCGTCCAGGCGGTAAATCTCGCTACGTCATGATTGGCCCAGACGGCACAGAGTACCCAGGCAAAGGTGTCTTCCGCGAAATCGTGCCTCTTGAACGGATTGTTACCACTGATGAATTTGATGAAGGCTTTGAAAAGGTCGTGAACGCAGATCTGCCAAAAGGAATGGTGATGACGGTGCTTTTCGAGGATTTGGACGGCAAGACCAAGCTCACACTCCGCATTGTGCATGAGTCTGCTGAAGACCGCCGGAAGCATGAGGAGATGGGGGTTATTGGCGGGTGGAACTCCAGCTTTGACTGCCTTGATGAGTTCTTGGCGACGGCTTGAGTCTCCTTTACCACCCATGAGACAGTCAACTGGTGGTCTTTTGTGAAACGGCTCAAGCGGAACATTAGTATCGTCTTGCCGATACTTCCATACAGCAGATTGCAAGTTCATGAAGTACAGTAGCAGCAGTTTGTGAACCAGTTGCGTAGGTGTTTTGGATTGACTAAATCAAGTGCAGTAGCAAGCAAAGTATCAACCATTTTTGTTGTGGTTGGAGAGAACTGTCGTAAAAAAGACTTAAGGTGTGACCACCAAAGCTCAATCGGGTTGAAATCTGGAGAGTAGGGTGATCAATTAAGAACGTTTGCACCAACAGCTTGAATCAGAGGAGCAATCGCCGCTAGCTTGTGGGCAGGAAGGTTATCCATGACAACCACAGCACCCGACCACAATTGAGGCACCAAGCACTTTGTAATAAAGACTTCAAAAGCCGCTCCATCCATCGAGCCATTGAGAGTCATTAAAGCTACAACTTTTTGAGAGCTGATTGCTCCGATAACCGTAATCTTTGCACCTCGATAAAACGGTTTTAAATCGTATACTCTACTTCCATGAGAGGAACGAGCATGAGTTCTTGTCAAACCCAATAAAACGCCCATTTCGTCCGGAAACACGAGGTTCTCTGGGTCTACATCCTTAACTTGCTCCCAATATTCACCTCTGAGCTTTTGTACTCGGTCTGTGGCACATTGACTGCTGCGTAGCGTCTTTTTTTTAGCGTCAGTTGCTGCTTTTTCAAGGCACGGCACATCGTGCTGGTGCTGACCCAATGGTTGTGAGTGTCTCCCCAGTATTCACAATATTCTGATAGTGTTGCGTCTGGATGTTCCTTCACCATTTGAGCAAGTTGAGTTGAGTATCCGTATAATTCACTTTTCAGGCTTCCACCCTGCTTTTCTGGTTTTACGTGACCTTTGATTTTCTTTTGTTTGAGCAGTCTCTGTACAAAGGCTTTGCTCACATCAAATCTGGTTGCTAATTTCCTAATCGATGTGTTTTCTTGTTCGTATGCTTTGACTACTTTTTCTCGAAAGTCGATGGAGTAAGGTTTCATTCTACCTGTTCATGCACTGACCTCAATGTACTCTATATACCTGCAATCTGCTGTATATGCAATGAACTCTCAAAAGGAGAAAATATGGCTACTAAAATTTTCGTGAATCTGCCTGTAAAAGACCTGAATCAGTCTGTTGAGTTTTTTACGAAACTTGGCTTCAGTTTTAACGCTCAATTTACTGATGAAACGGCGACTTGCATGATTGTCAGCGATGACATCTTCGTGATGCTATTAACTCACGACAAATTTAAGACGTTTACTCCGAAAGAAATTTGTGATGCAACCAAAAGCACAGAAGTCCTGGTTTGCTTATCTTCTGACAGCCGAGAAAAAGTCGATGAAATGGTTCGCAAGGCAGTCGCCGCTGGTGGATCAACTTACAATGAACCACAAGACCACGGTTTTATGTACGCACATGGGTTTCAAGATTTAGATAGCCACATTTGGGAACTTGTCTACATGGAACCTAGTGCAATAAATCAAGGTTGAAAATGGAATCAGAGGAATGCCATTCAAGGGTCGATCGTTGTGGTAGTGAAAGTAATTTCGGGTTGAACGATCGCTAATGCGGATTGCAACGCCTGGAAGCGGTTTTCCAGTTGGTAAATTTGTGGCGATCGCATATCTAGATATTTGCCCACAACTCAATCGGTAGTCCCCGAACTGTCATCAACTGTTCGGGGTGACAAGGATGTGCAAACCGTTGCTAATATCAACTCCGCTCAAGCTTCGGATTCCTTGAGAAGATTCATTAAGCTATCGATCAGGCGATCGCTCTCCATCGGCAGAATATCCTGACCGTGAAGCATTTTCTGTACCATCATGAAATGAACTAATGCACCTAAAAAAATACGTGCGGTTGCTTCGGGATCGGCAATCTTTAAGTTTGGACTCGATGCCAGATACTGGCTCAATGTTTCAACGCCCGGTTTTACCAACGTGCGAACAAAGATTTGCGCCAGTTCGGGAAAGCGTCCAGACTCGCCAATAATTAGCCGCAACAGGGCAATTTCTTCACCATCGCAAATGATCTCATTCAGTGCCTTCGTTAATAGCTGCCGCAGCACCACGAAAGCATCTCCTTCCGACGGCAGAAAACGTTGGATGATGGAAAACTTTCTTTGAGCAAACCGTTGGACGAGGGCAGTGAACAGTCCTTCTTTATCTTGAAAGTAGGTGTAAACCGTTGGTTTGGATACGCCAGCCGTCTTCGCCACCCGATCCATGCTAGTCGCGGCATAGCCATGCACCAGAAACTCTTGCATTGCGCCTGTCAATATCTGTTCGGCTTTCTCTGCTAACCCATCCTGCTTCGGTTCCGTCATCTTCGTCCGTCTCATTCATTCCTGATCTGATTGTCACAGTCATTCTAGGGGTATTCGCTTTGAGGAGTTCTAGAGAATTTTCAGGACTCCCTTGACGTTATTGTACTAAACCGTTTAGTTTAGTTGCATGAAAACTAAACCGTTTAGTTTAGTGCCTTCCTAGAACTGGGGAATCTGACAGATGATGCAAGAAGTGGCAGCAGGTAATCCATCCTCTAAACGTCTTTCTCGACCACTGACTCTGCTGGCGATCGCTGCAACCTTGGCAACAGGTGGAGTGATGGCATATACCGTTTGGGCGGGGCGTATCCAGCAATCCAGTACGACCCCATCCACAGCGATCAGTACGCCCCAAATCAAAACCGTGACGGCGTTGGGACGGCTAGAGCCAGAAGGGGAAGCGATCGCGCTTTCTGCACCAACATCTGCTGAGGGGAATCGAGTAGATCAACTGTTAGTCAAGGAAGGCGATCGCGTTCGCAAAGGACAAGCAATTGCGATACTCAACAGTCGCGATCGCCTCCAGGCATCTGTAATGCAGGCACAAGAACAGGTGCGAGTTGCCCAAGCCAAACTGGAGCAGGTGCGTGCGGGAGCCAAGACGGGCGAAATCCAGGCGCAACGCTCCCAGATTGCCCAACTAGAAGCTGAACGTGTCGGCGACTTGAACGCGCAAGCCGCTACCATTGCCCGTCTGGAAGCGGAAGTGCAAAATGCACAGGTGGAGTATCAGCGCTACGCATTGCTTTACCAGAACGGAGCGGTTTCGGCATCCCAGCGCGATAGTAAGCGACTGACACTGACAACTGCCCAAAAGCAACTCCAAGAAGCGCAAGCTGCCCGCGATCGCACTCGGAATTCTCGCCAACAGCAACTGAATGAAGCCCGCGCCACCCTGGATCGAATTGCAGAGGTGCGTCCAGTAGATGTGCAGGTAGCCCAAGCCGATGTCAGACAAGCCTTAGCAGCCGTTGAGCAAGCCAAAGCAAACTTAGAGCAGGCATCCGTGCGATCACCTCAAGATGGTCAAATCCTCAAAATCTACACCCGTCCTGGCGAACTAATTAGCAATGACGGGATTGCCGAAATTGGGCGAACGCAGCAGATGTTTGCGATTGCAGAGGTTTATCAGAGTGACATCAAGAAAATCCGTCCAGGACAAACGGCGCAGGTGAGCAGTGACTCGATTGACAGCGAACTCATCGGTACTGTCGAACAGGTTGGCTACAAAGTGCTGCGCCAAGACATTGTAAATAGCGATCCGTCCGCCAATATTGATGGGCGCATTGTAGAAGTAAAAATCCGTCTGGATGCAGGCTCAAGTAGCAAGGCTGCCCGACTAACCAATCAGCAAGTTAAGGTGGTCATTGAATTATGATTGGCTTCCAACAACTCCAACGCCGGACACCGTTAGGATGGCTGCAACTGAGTCATCAAAAAGGAAAACTGGTCGTAGCGTGTGCCGGTGTTGTGTTTGCAGATGTCTTGATGTTGATGCAGTTGGGGTTTCAGAGTGCGCTATTCAACAGTGCCGTTTTAGTCCACAATAGCGTTCGCGCCGATGTCGTTCTGCTCAGCCCTCAAGCTCGCAATCTATCAAATATGTCGTCCTTCCCGCGACGGCGTTTGTACCAGTCGATGGATATTCCAGGCGTTCAGTCTGCGGAAGCACTCTACGCCAACATGGTGAACTGGAAGCATCCGACCACCCAGCGCGAAACCAGTATGCTGATGTTGGGATTTGACCCTAACAGCTCAGTCTTTGAGCAACCAGACATTAACCAACAATTAAACCTGATTAAGCTGCCTAACACAGTTTTGTTTGACAGCGGTAGCCGTGGAGACTACAAAGCAGCGATCGCGCAACTCGAACAAAACCAGCCACTGAAGACAGAAATTGAGCGCCATAGTGTTACCGTTGCTGGCAAAATTCGCATCGGGTCTTCCTTTGGTGCAGACGGACACCTGGTTACTAGCGACCAAAACTTTCTGCGGCTGTTTCCCCGCAGACAGGCAAGCAGCGTCAGCGTCGGCTTACTGCAACTGCAACCCGGAACCGATCCAGTGCAAACGGTACAAGCTTTGAAAGCACACTTGCCGAATGATGTTCAGGTTTTGACTCGGCAGGAATTTATCGAGTTTGAAAGAAGCTACTGGGCAAAGAATACACCGATTGGATTTATTTTTAACTTGGGCGTGACAATGGGCTTCATTGTTGGCGTCATCATCGTCTACCAAGTTCTCTCAACAGATGTGAATGCACACATGGGAGAATACGCCACTTTCAAGGCAATGGGCTATCGCAATCGCTACCTACTCATGGTGGTGTTTGAAGAAGCCGTTATCTTGGCAATCATCGGCTTTATCCCTAGTATTGCCATTTCCGCAGGATTGTATCGCCTGACTCGTAATGCGACGAATTTGCCTCTGTACATGACTGTGGCGCGAGGAATTTTCGTGTTGATGTTAACGATGGTGATGTGTACCCTTTCTGGAGCGATCGCTACCCGCAAATTGCAATCCGCTGACCCGGCTGATATGTTTTAGGTTTATATTATTATGTCTCTTCAACCTGTCATCTCTATTCACAACCTCGATCACTACTTTGGTCAAGGTCAACTACGCAAACAAGTTTTATTTGACATCAGTTTAGAAATCAATGCTGGCGAGATTATCATCATGACCGGCCCTTCTGGTTCCGGCAAAACCACACTGCTTACTTTAGTTGGTGGACTGCGATCTGCCCAATCGGGTAGTCTCAAGGTGTTAGGACAAGAACTCTGTGGTGCAAATCCGACAGCACTGGTACAAGCGCGACGGCACAATGGTTATATCTTTCAGGCGCACAACTTGCACGGTAGCTTAACGGCACTCCAGAACGTCAAGATGGGCTTAGAGTTGCACAGGGATATTTCTCCACACCAGATGCGCCAGCGCTCAGCCGAAATGCTAGAACAGGTAGGATTGGGAAATCGGATCAACTACTATCCTGCCGATCTGTCGGGTGGACAAAAGCAACGGGTAGCGATCGCCCGCGCCTTGGTAAGCCATCCCAAACTAATTCTTGCTGACGAACCGACTGCTGCTCTCGATAGCAAATCCGGTCGTGAAGTCGTTAGCCTGATGCAAACACTAGCAAAAGAACAAGGTTGCACCATTCTACTGGTGACTCATGACAACCGCATTTTGGATATTGCCGATCGCATTGTTCACATGGAAGATGGACACTTAATAAGTGATACTGCCAAGGTTGCAGCGGTTATTTAGGAACTGCTTTTAAATAGATGACTAGAGGCAATGTGCAACTTTTTAATTTGTAACAAAGCCATTAAACTGCAAAAGCTCCCAACCGCATGGCAGATTCTTATTGTGGGTCTTTTTGTTGTCGGCGTTGCTGGAGTAATCATCGGTGCATGAGAAAATAGATACCCGCGAGAGACTATCTACAGAGGTTGCCAAAGGTATTCAAAACTATTGGTATGAAGGGCGCTGTCCTCAAAGTGGTGAACTACTGAGACTACCCCGCACTCCGGAAGCAGAAGCGATCGCTAGAAGTTTAATGGAACACCTTGCCAACAACGATCCTTATTCTGATGAAGGCAAGATGTATGGCATCCTGCTGGTTGAACTGCCGAATGGCGAACAACAGATACTTAAAGCTTTCTCCGGTCTTCTCAATGGTAATCGTACAAGTGAGGGCTGGGTGCCGCCAATTCCGGGACGAGATGAAGTTGCCCTAGAAGAAGCTTGCACTTTAGCCCAACTGGAGGCGATTAAGCAGGAATTGATTACCCTAAAGCAACTTCCAGAATGGCAGCAGTACGAAACCCTGTCTCGCAAGTTTGCACAGCAGTTGCAAGAAATGAGCGATCGCCATCAAGAATGCAAGCAGCAACGACACCGAAAACGTCAGCTACTCTGCGAAACGCTGACTGGAGAGGCGCTAACGATTGCCCTCGAAGAACTTGACGAAGAAAGTCGTCAGCATGGAATTGAGCGACGAATGCTCAAACGCCAGCAGAATGAAGTGTTGCAGCCACTCAAGGAATTGATTGAAGCAACCCAAGCACGGATGCGCGAACTTAAACAACAGCGCAAAGAACTATCCCGCGAATTGCAGACTCAGATGCACGCGGCGTATAGCCTGACGAATTTTGCAGGAGAGTCTCTATCGTTGCAGGAATTGATGCCAGGAGGTTCGATGCCCACTGGAACCGGAGACTGTTGCGCCCCTAAGCTGCTGCACTATGCGGCAACGCATGGACTGAAACCGCTGGCAATGGCAGAGTTTTGGTGGGGGTCATCCTCAGCCGATGGTGACAAAATGCAGGGAGCATTTTATGGAGCCTGTGCTGAACGCTGTCAGCCACTGATGGGGTTTTTACTATCAGGATGGGAAGCCTCCCCCCCTTTGCCTCCCCCCGTGCCCCCCTTTAAAAAGAGGGGGGCACAGGAGGGGGAAAGCCCCTCCCCTATTAGGGGAGGGCTTTGGGGAGAGGTTCCCATTGTTTATGAAGATGAATGGCTGATTGCGGTGAACAAACCCGCAGGGTTCCTATCAGTACCTGGTCGTTATCACCACACCTTTGATAGCGTCCTCAGTCGCTTGCGTCATCTGTTACCGGATGGCATGGCGATCGCATCTGTGCATCGTCTGGATCGAGAAACATCTGGTATTCTCTTGCTGGCACGCGATCGCCAAACCCATCGCCAGATGAGTCAGCAGTTTCAGCAGCGGCAAGTTTACAAGGTTTACGAAGCCTTACTTTCCGGTTCTGTGACAATTGAGCAAGGTGAGATCGCACTCCCTTTATGGGGAGATCCAGAAAATCGTCCTTATCAGAAAGTCGATGAACGCGGTAAACCTAGCTTGACTCGCTTCCAAGTTATCGCCAGGGAAGGCGATTGGACTCGCATAGAGTTTATCCCCCTAACCGGACGCACCCATCAGCTACGGGTTCACGCAGCCGATTCGCAAGGGCTTGGGGTAACGATATTAGGCGATCGCCTTTATGGATGTCGTGCAACTGTCAGTCGGTTACATCTGCACGCTAGAGAACTTCGCTTTGTGCATCCGCAATCTGGACAACCTTTGCATTTACAAACAAAGACACCGTTTTGATGAATTGCTTTGATGACGGTAACTGATTAAAAAGCGCTCGGCACTTCAAAAAGACCCCCGCAAAACACTGATTCCAAAAGTGGACAAAACACCCCCAGAACCGATGGCAATCGTTTTGCCATCCGGGCTAAAGGAAATACTGGTTGTGTATATGCGACCAAGATTTTGGTCGTTAATAGAAGGCTCAAACAGTGTTTTAAGTAGCGTTCCAGTCCGCAAATTCCACAACTTGACTGAGTGATCCCAAGCAGCCGTAACCAGCTTCTGTCCATCAGGGCTAATTGAAATGGAAGCGGAACCTCCGGGTAAGGTGTGGAGAAGCTGCTTTGTTCTCAAGTTCCATATCTTGATGGAATCTGCAACGCTGACAAGCGTCTGCCCATCGGGAGCGATCGCAATGGAACTAATTGGGCTAGTCTGTCCTTCGAGAGTACCCAGCAGTTTTCCTGTCTTGAGATCCCATAGCTGAATGCTGGTGTCCGTACTGGTATTTTGATCCACATATTCTCCACCGCCAGTCGCGAGTATCTGACTGTTTGGGCTGAGGGCAATCGACCGAATCGGGGTTGATTGGGGATTGATAGTCTGTAGCCGTTTGCCTGTTTTCAGGTTCCACACCAACACTTTCTTGTCATTACTGGCACTGACTAAAGTTTGCCCATCGGCACTGATTTCAAGGTGATTGACTGGTTGTGAATGACCGTTCAAGGTGCGAAGAAGTTTATTCGTTTTCAGATTCCACACCTTAATCGTTTTGTCATTATCCTGTGCCTTACGGTCAACAGTCACCAAGGTTTGGGTATCGGGAGTAATTGCAACGACACCGGCGGCATATACTTTTTCATTCAGGGTACGCAGCAGCTTACCTGTTTTGAGGTTCCACAGCTTGATTGCCGTACCAGGGCTATGGCTGACCAGGACTTGACTATTCGTATTGAAGGTTAGAAAAGTAACATCGCTGTTATGCCCGCTTAAATTGTAGATTGGCGCAAAGTCTCTGGAGTTAGAGGTTGTCGGTGTTGTTGAGCTGGGTTGGGTTGAGGGTTGGGCTGTTGACGGGAGTTTAGCGATCGCGCCTGTGGCAACTGTTGCCATAACAGCCAGAGCGAGCGCGTTTTTCCAAGACAATTGCTTGAGATTTTTCATATAGATAGGTATATAGCTCAGGTAGGACAAAAACTTTATGACTCGCCGATACAATCCAGTAAGACGGCAGTTGTATACGCAAATGTTGCCGTCATAACAGCTACAACAGCCCGACCTTAACAAAGCAATTTGCGATCGCACATCACCCAGTTGATTCACCCAACTGATTGATGCTTGTTTGAACTGGCAAGTCTTACGGCATGAACGCGCCTACGCTTACGTCCTACCTAACCTAGAATTTTTCAAGGGTTTCAGGAGTTTTGAATCGTCTTTCAAGGGGTTAAAAACCAAAGTTGATTTCTGACCCCCGGCTCTCTGAAATTGTCCAATTGGTGTCATTGTTCTGCTTAGAGTCACCCAGCACATCCATGACTTTTCCACTCAAAGCATCTTTAAAAAGCCGGGAAAATCCGCCAAAAATGGTGAAGCGGTCAATATACCAACATTGGTTGGTGCGGATCGTCCTCCGGTCTATTTCTTACTTTCGCAGGGACTTCTGGCTGATCGTCACGCTCTTATTTTTGATCGGGGCATCGGTGCTTTGCAACCTTCTCAACGCTTGGCCTATGGCGATTCTAGTTGATACGGTTCTCTCCCCCACCCCAAAACCTAACTGGATTCATCGGCTGTTTCTTGCCCCGTTTGGTGAAGGCAAGCTGAACCAAATTTTCGGAATGGCGTTCGTGGCGATGCTCATCAGGATACTGAGCGATAGCGTCATGATGCTCCGTAAGATGTTGAACTACCGCATCCAGTACAACGGAACCTTGCGGGTTCGCACCGAACTCTACGACAAAATGCAGGCGCTGAGTCTCGGCTGGCACGGTTCGCGATCGCAGGGGGACGCCATCTATCGGTTGAGCTACGATAGCCTCGGCCCTTGGGGGGTGATCGATACGCTGATCGGCTCTACCGCTGCATCGGTGACGCTGACGGCGATGATCTGGATCATGCTGTCGCGCCATGTCCTTCTCACCGTGTTCGCACTTTCATTCACGCCGCTTCTGTTACTCGCGAACTGGTACTTCGAGGGAAGGATTCGGCGTCGGGCGTTTGAGTCGAAGCAGACCGATGCGATCATGACCTCAACCATGCAACAAGCGATAGAGTTGATCGGACTCATCCAGTCTTTCCGTCGAGAAGCGACGGAGTCGCGGCGCTTCACGCGGGTGGTCGATCGCAGCGTCGCTGCCTCCATGCGGCTCCATTGGCAGGAAAACCTGTATCCGCTCGCGGTTCAGGTCGTCTTCGCTCTGGGAAGCGGGGTAATCTTCGGCTACGGAGGGTATCTGGTCTATCGCGACCAGTTTTTGCGCCAGGTGCCGAACGGCCTGACCCTCGGCGATCTGATCGTATTCTTGGCGTACCTTAATCAGTTCTGGGACCCAATCGGTTGGGTGTTGGGGTTCACGACCAAGATCCAGACATTCGTAGCCTCATGCGATCGCGTCTTTACGGTCATTGACGAGCCACCCACCATCAAGGACGAGCCTGATGCGCGATCGCTTCCCGTCCATCCCCGCACCCTAACCCTTTCTAACGTAAGCTTTGAGTACATCCCTGAGCGACCCGTGTTACGGGGAATCGATGCAACTATTGAACCGGGTCAGATGGTAGCGTTTTTGGGTCCAAGCGGCACAGGAAAAAGCACGCTGCTCAATCTCTTGCCGCGCTTCTACGACCCGACAGGGGGCAGCGTCCAACTCGACGGTTTCGATATCCGCACCCTTAAGGTTGCCGATGTCCGCAAACACATGGCGCTGGTCACGCAAGGCAGTCCGCTTTTCCCCGGAACGATTGCGGAAAATATTACCTACGGCTGCGAGGAAGCGACCTTGCAAGAGATTCGGGAGGCGGCGGTGGAATCCGGGGCGGCTGAGTTCATCGAAGCCTTGCCGGAGCGGTACGATACGATGCTCAGCGAGGGCGGACAGAACCTTTCCGGCGGACAGCGGCAGCGTTTAGCGATCGCGCGGGCGCTAGCGACGAAGGCTCCGATCCTCATCCTCGACGAACCGACGAGTTCGCTGGATTTGAAGCACGAGCAATGGGTGATAGAAACCCTCCAGCGTCTGCGTCGCAAAAGAACCATTATCTTAGTGACACACCGACTCGAAACCGCCGTAGACTGCGATCGCATTTTTGTCATGCAAGAGGGCGAGATTGTCGAAGAAGGCACTCATGATGAACTTCTATCCCAAAAAGGACTCTACTTCCGAATGTTGGGCTACAAGCCATCCTCGACCTGACGACGGTGGAAAATTGAAATACTTTAAGCTCATTCCCCGCCTGAAGGTTGGAGGATAAGCGCTAAAGCAGTCTAATTCCACGATTCTCACCGGGGATTTTGACCGGGTAATTATCGCACCCGGCAACATTCTGGAACACGATGGTAAGCGACAGTTTCAGATAGGCTATGAGTGTCTAGAAATGTCCCTCTAATCAAGACATGGGAGTTCGCATGGCAACTTATCTGGTTACGGGTGCTAATCGGGGGATTGGTTACGAATATTGCCGCCAACTGCAAGCGCGGGGAGAGCGAGTAATTGCCATTTGTCGCAGTGCTTCTGAGGAGTTGAAGCAGCTAGGGGTGCAGGTTGAGGAGGGGATTGATATTACCTCTGATGCATCGGTTGCTGATTTACGCGATCGCCTTCGTAACACTCCAATCGATGTTTTGATTAATAATGCCGGAATTATCAAGCGCGTGACGCTGGAAAACTTGGATTTTGAGAGCATTCGAGAGCAGTTTGAAGTGAATGCGCTGGGGCCTTTACGAGTAACTCATGCGCTATTGCCACTTCTAAAAGCAGGTTCCAAGATTGCGCTGATGACAAGTCGGATGGGGTCAATTGCAGACAATACCTCTGGCAGTTCCTATGGCTATCGGATGTCTAAAGTGGCGTTGTCGATGGCTGGCAGGTCGCTATCTCTCGATCTCAAACCCCGTGCGATCGCAGTGGCAATTCTCCATCCCGGTTTAGTTCAAAGTCGTATGACGAACTTTACTGGCATTACGCCGGAAGAGTCGGTGAAGGGGTTGTTGGCTCGAATTGATGAGTTGACGCTGGAGAACACAGGCACTTTTTGGCACGCGAATGGAGAGATGCTGCCTTGGTAGGTGTGTGATATGGACTGGAGGAACTAGAAGAGGCTATAGCCCAGTTGCAAGGAATTTTGCAAGAATTGGGTGAGGAAATCAGTTTGTAGGTGCGGAGTGAGAACTATGCACAGCATCACACTAAAATCCCATATCGGTAGCGATGGTATGAGAGAAGGTTCATTTACCTGACATGAGAAATACAGATATCGAGGTTGTCATTGTCTATCAAACTACCCTGCCCAAAGGTGTTGAAGCTGAATCTGTTTCACAGTTTTACGGATGTATTCAGGATGACTCATTTATTAGACATCCTCAAAACGAACAATCTGAACCCGAACCCTTGTAATAAAATATCTTCTTGATACAAATGTTTGTATCATTTATCTAAAAGGCAGAAATTTGAACCTAAAGCAGAGGCTTGAGGCGGTTCCTATTCACTAGGCAACTTAAAATATTTTATATAACAAATACTCAATTGTGGTAGCAGATAAGTAAATAAGTATTAATGCCAAGGAGTACCGTCGTGACAGAGCTGAAGAACCTAAACACAGAATTCCCGGACGAAGACACTGAAATCGATGATAATATCTGGAGCGAATCAGGAGAAGAAGATGTTGAGCCAGAAGAAGAGGAAATAGATGAGCCATTTGACCCCACTAAAATTAGGGTTGACACTCAACAAATAACTATTGGCTTAATAGTTAGAAAGATTAAGTCTGATGAAATTGATTTGACTCCTGAATTTCAACGCCAAGCCGTTTGGAATAACATTGCTAAAAGTAGACTTATTGAGTCCATTCTCATTCGTATCCCAATACCATCATTCTACATTGATGCTACTAATGAAGCTAAATGGTTAGTTATAGATGGTCTCCAAAGGCTAACTACTTTAAAAGAGTTTATCCTAGATAAGCAACTTAAGCTAACTGGCTTACAGTCCTTTACTCAATTTAACGGCAAGATATATGATGAAATACCACGTAATTACCAGCGACGTATAGAAGAAACACCTCTCACAGTTATACTGATTGAAAAAGGTACACCTTCTGAATTTAAGCAGGCTATTTTTGAACGTATTAATACAAGTGCAGTAGCTCTATCAGCCCAGGAGATACGTCATGCTTTAAATCAAGGTAAAGCAACAAAATTGCTAGAGAGACTAGCTGTTTCAGTTGAATTTGAAAGAGCAACTGATAAGGGGATTAAAGCTAACAGAATGGCTGACCGTGAGTGTATTCTCAGAGTTCTAACATTTTTAATAAATTCTAAGGGCGAAGTCTTGAAAAATAAAACATTTAATAAATTACTTGATAAAACAATGGTCGAGATCAATCATATGTCTGACGAGAAAATAAGATTACTTGAAAATGAATTTCTGCGGTTGATGAACGTAGCTTTTGAAATTTTTGGTAAAGATGCTTTTCGTAAATTATCAAAAGAAATACGATACCCACTTAATAAAGCATTATTTGAAGCTTGGTCTGTTAATTTACATAAGCTGAGTGAAGAACAAGTTAAACTGCTCAAGCAGAGAGAGGATGTTTTAAAACAAAAAATCATAGATTTTACTAATGATGGCAACTTTGATAATCCTATTTATAGTAGTAAAGGAAATATCAAGATTGCATTGCGTAGAATGAGTGATATTGAACATATCATAGAGGCAGTATTGTCATGATAAAGTCACTGCATTTGAAAAATTTCAAACCTTTTGAAGACCAGTTACTTGAATTTAGGTTACTGACTCTACTATCTGGGCTTAATGGTATGGGGAAGTCTTCGGTGCTACAGTCTTTACTCCTATTGCGCCAGTCTCACCAACAAAGACTATTACAAAGAAAAGGTCTATCTCTAAATGGTAATTTAGTTAATATTGGTACAGCTCAAGATGCTCTTTTTGAGGGAGCAAAGGAAGATTTAATTAGTTTTAAAATTACTGGTGAGCATAGAGGAGAGAGAATGTGGGAATGGCGCTTTGGATATGATCGACAGGCAGATGTTCTACGCAGCATTGCTGCACCAGTATCTCAAAAAATACATGACTTTAGTCTTTTTGGAGATTATTTTCACTATCTTCAAGCAGAGCGCATGGGTCCTCGGACTGTCTTTGAAATGTCAGATTTCATCGTAAGCCAGAATCTTCAGATTGGTACTAGAGGTGAACATACCGCACATTTCCTTTCAGTTTTTGGCAACTGGAAAATCAATAGTGTAGGGCATCAGCCAGTAAGTTCAAAGACAGTTGATCAGGTTTTCGAGCGTCCTGAGCGAGAGAAAACTAATAAATTGAGCCATCCACAAGCAAAGTCGCTATCTCTGAAAGACCAAGTTGAGGCATGGATGGGAGAGATAAGCCCTGGTACACGGATTCACCTCACCTCAAATACAGATATTGATTTGATAAGTTTGCAATACTCGTTTGAAATGGGAAAAGAGGTTAGCAACAAATATCGTGCGACCAATGTTGGGTTCGGAATCACCTACACCTTACCAATTCTTGTAGCAGTGCTTGCATCCCCTCCAGGCACATTAATTCTAATTGAAAACCCAGAAGCTCATCTCCATCCCAAAGGGCAAGCCAAAATGGGCGAGTTGTTGGCGCTTGCAGCTAGCTGTGGCGTTCAAGTTGTGATAGAAACTCATAGCGACCATGTTTTAAATGGAATTCGTCTTGCTGTTCATGACGGCAAGCTTAACCCCAAAGATGTCCAACTGCACTACTTCCAGCGACAAGAGAAACAAGGGCAAGCTCTCACTGAAGTAGTTTCACCACACATTGACCGCAACGGACGGATCGATCAATGGCCGGAAGGCTTCTTTGATGAGTGGGATAAAAGTTTGGAGGCTTTATTAGAACCAGCAGGAGATTAAAACATGGATTTGGAGATGGTACTCAATGAACTGTCTCTGCGAACTCCTGCTGCTGATATTCCAACAGCACAGCAATTAATGTCAGAGCTGATTGGCACTGTACGCCAAGCAACTACCAGTGGCGTGAAGCGAGTACTTCGCACTTCGGATGAAATTAACACTATTGAACTGGCACCTGGTTATCCGGTAGCTCGTTGGCGCAACGATCCAACGGTAAATCGGGAAGAGCGTAGTTTCTTCAGAACTCTCACATCAAAAGCTCCCTTCTGGACTGATGTTGCTGAAGAAATTAAAGACAACTTTGATTTGTCTCAGGTTTGGCATCAAGGAGAAGAAGCAAAAGGACTTGGCTTTGCTGTAGTAATTGATGCACTTGCGGTGAGCTTGATTTCAGAAGCCCGATGGGATTGTAGCCGCTTAGAATTGGAAGTCAAACGCTTGGATGAAAATGAAGATTTAATTGATGAACCGCTAGAAATTATCCACGCGAGTCGTAGCAACCATGTACAGGAACACTCTAATTGGATTAACAACCGTATCCGCTCAAGAGTTGTTAACGGGTTGGAACTCTGGAATCGCAAAGATGAGTTATTTCCCAACCTGATATTCTGCAAAGCTGTGAGTGAACAATTGCAGAGTCTTGGTGCTGAAAGCCCGATATTACAGCTTGTTAAAAATAGATTATCAGAGCTTGAAGACTACTGCAAATGCTGGGCAGATGAAGCTTTTGAACCAAAAAGCCTTAGAAATGTTTCTCCAGAAAGCCAAGTTACACTTCAGAATCCCAAGTATAGCAAAGAACGAACGTTTCTTTGTCCCGATGGTAAGGAGCGAGTCTTCAGTTGGCACGCTAAATTATCGTTTGGTTGGCGTATTTATTTCTTTCCAAATAAGCAAAGAAAGATAATTATCGGTTATGTTGGTTGTCACCTTCGGACTGTGAGATACTCTAATTAATCTCAAGATTCAATAGTTTTTGCCAAATGTTTTGAATAATCGGCGATCGCACTTTCCCTCACAATCCTATTTCGACTTTCGTTGCGACTTGGGCGGCGTTCGGTGTGCGCCAAAGTATTTTTCACTACGGTAGCGCAACCACACCCGCAACTGCTGCGGAATTTGGTCTTTTTGTTCTTTGGTCAGCGTGTTGTAAAGCGCTAAGGCGCGATTTCCTTCGGAATAGCTTCGCTTAACGCGTTCTCCCCGACAAGCAGCATTATTATGAGCATCCCAGTAGCTACGGGCAACCAGAATCCGCCGACAGACTTCCTTGATTAGTGCAACTCCTGTGAGGGGATTTTCCTGCTTTGACATAATTCAATGAAAGCTGACTGGTGCGATCGTAGCTTATTGAAGAATCAGTAAAATAGCTCTAAACAGACACCTTATTGATGCCTTGGAGGCGATCGCAATGTCTTTGATCGTTGAAGTGAGTGAATCAGGCACCTTACAGCTACCTGCCGAAATTTTACAGGCAATTGGGTCTAATAGGCGCTTTGTAGTAGAGGTGGAAAGCGATCGCTTAATCCTTTCCCCCGTTCCCCCAGAGCAACCCTTTTGGGCAACCGCCACGCCTGAAGAACGGGCGGAACGGTTTCACCAGTGGGTACAAAGTCATAAGGGTGGAGTTAATCTACCAGACGAAGCTTTGCGACGGGAGAATATTTACGATTGATGACAACTTATTTGTTGGACACCAATGTTTTGCTAAGAAGTAGCGATACTAATTCACCCTTGCAAGCATTAGCGGATGCCTCTGTTACCCGACTTCTTGGAAGAGGCAACCAACTATACATCACCAGTCAGAATATTATCGAATTTTGGGTTGTTGCAACTCGTCCCGCAACAGTTAACGGCTTGGGATGGAGTGTCGAACAAACTCGTACTGAAATCGAGCTGATTCTCAATCAGTTTCCGCAGCTTGAGGAAACGCCACAAATATTCCCCCACTGGTTCAATCTGGTGACAAGCTACCAACTTCAGGGTAAGCGCGTACATGATGCCCGGTTGGTTGCCGTGATGTTGGCGCATGGTGTAACGCATTTACTGACGTTTAACCCAAATGATTTCCGGGGCATCAATGAAATTGTAGTTGTTCATCCCCAAGCGTTAGCGTAGTGGCGACGCAGTCGCATCGCGAACCCAGAGACGGAAGGCTAGATGCAAGGAAAACACTACTTCGACTTTCGTTTTGACTTGGGTGGCGTTCGGTGTGCGCCAAAGTATTTCTCACTGCGGTAGCGAAGCCACACCCGCAACTGCTGCGGAATCTGGTCTTTTTGTTCTTTCGTCAGCGTGTTGTAAAGAGCTAAAGCACGCTCTCGTTCTCCCCGACAAGCAGCGTTCTTATGAGCATCCCAGTAGCTACGGGCAACCCGAATCCTCCGACAGACTTCCTTAATGAGTGCTTCTCCCGTAAGGGGATTTTCCTGCTTTGCCATACTTCAATCAGAACGCCCTACCCTAAATCCTAACCCGTAGCATCAAGGCGATCGCTCCTTCTTCGATCTAGTGTTTGGAAGGATTATGCGATCGCCTTCCTTTAAAATTGCTTGTAAGTTGGGGAGATACCCCAATTGAGCGCATCTTCAATAATTCTTCTGCTGTTCATCCACAAAACACCACAGCCATTGCTCTCCTAACTCCGCTGAACTGATTACAGTGTGTCCGGTTTCCTCATAGTGACGACGAGCATGCTGATGTTCTGACGAGTCGCAACACAGCATCTTACCGCACGTCTGACAAATGCGAAGATGCACCCAACGACCATTGATCCGCATGCACTCTTCACAGCGAAACACCGGATAGTTGGCTTTATGGATTAGGTTTTGCAGAGTCACTTCATTGAGGTGTTTGCAGGACATAGGGTTTCCTAATCAATGTATGAGTTGGAGTCGCTCATTGGATGCTTCCAATTCTAGAGCCTAAACAAGCGATCGCTTGCTTTCTGTACCCCTTGAAAATATCGCTGTGCGTTCAGTTGTCAAAGCTGAGTTGTTCTCTGGTGCACTGCGGTGTAAGAACTCAACTCTTCTACGGAGAACACCAATGATTTCCCGATTGCATCAATAGCCGATAATTTAGTCTAAAAATAGAAAATTCCTACATCGTCTTCTGGTTTCTGAATTAGAAACCGGGAACTGAGAGCTGAAACAGCCGAATAGACTCGAAGTTAAGTGAATCTTTCTGATTTGGAGCCTAACGATAATGCGATCGCCACTTCTTCTAAGTCTAATAATCGGTGTAGCCAGTAGTGTTCTAAGTGTCTCTATTCCTAACTCCCCATTCCTGGCTGCTGAAACCAATACTCCGAATCAAAGGCTACTCAATCAACCTCGACAAGTCTCACCACAAGTTGCGCTGACACTCGAACGGACAGCCTGTTTTGGCTTTTGCCCCATTTATAAGCTCACTGTTTATGGCAATGGCAAGGTGGTTTACGAGGGCAAACGGTTTGTGAAAGTGACTGGCACCCGAACAACAACTATCAGTAAAACAGCAGCGAGAAAGCTCATTGCAGACTTTCAAAAGCTCAATTACTTCAAGCTTCAAGACAGCTATACAGGTGGACACACCGATGCACCTTCTGCCATCACCTCATTGACAATCGGCAAGAAACAAAAAACAGTACACCATTACCTTCCTTCACCTGATGCACCGACTCAACTAACAGAATTGGAAAATAAAATCGATACCGTAGTGAATTCTAAGCAGTGGATTGGAACAGATGCTGAACGCGCCCCACGGGGAACTACGAAGTAATTAAATTGGCATCCCGCGCAACTTGCCGGAGGCATCTCGCTCCTGCTCAATTGCTACAAAACTTTGCCCCGTAGATAGTCGCAATCAGGCTATTCGAGAATCCACAAAATAGTCCTAAACAGACGGTCGCTGCGCTAGTATGATGCACAAGGAAGTTGCGTGTTAACTGAGGTAAAAGCCGAACGCAACAGAGCGAGCGCAGCTAGAGTATAGGACAGCACAACAGGCAGAACGGTTAAGAACTGCGGGTCTCGATCCAGATACGTGCCAGATACGTGAAATTATCCCGCCAAGGGTTCGTTCATTTTGATTACCGAAGGTTTCCCGATGTCAAAATCTCCCTCGATTATCAATGCTGATAGGAGTCGCTCGGTTACTCCAGAACTTCTGAAAGGTTTGGAAGGTTTCCTTGCCTTTATCGATAACGGAACAGATATCGAGGCAGTTTTTGATATTGCTGCTGCCTTAGCCAACCATAAAGTTTCTGCTGCCGCGATTACCTATCTCAAGTCCCATCCTGAAATCGCTCAACTTTTTGAAGAACAATATATTGCACCGACTCCCAATTTAGAAGCGTTACTCAAGCTGCCTGAAGATTCGTTAGGCTTTGCCTATGCCTCTCATATGCGAGCAGCCAACCTCGATCCAGAGTTTTATCGCCAAGTCGAACTTCAAGATGACACAAGCTATTTAGCACTGCGTATGCGACAAACTCATGATATTTGGCATACCGTGACAGGATTTGGCACCGATCCTGTTGGAGAGATTGGGCTGCAAGCATTTACGCTCGCGCAAAATCGCTCTCCCCTTGCAGTGATGTTGATTGCCGCAATCACCCTGAATACGATCAAGATGAACAGCGATTTAAACCCGCTTGTACGTCTCATTCAGCAGAGCTACGATTTGGGGGATCGGGCAAAACCCTTTCTAGGGCAGAAGTGGGAAGAGGCTTGGGAAAAACCACTAGCAGACTGGAGAGCGGAGCTAAATGTCACTCCTTTTCGCCATGTTTGAGCAGAGCTAGCGGTTGTTTAATCTGCCACGTTTGAGCCTGGGATTCCAGCAAAGACTGATGGTAATTTGTCCACGTAGAGTGATGCCCGACACTCAAAAAAGTCGTCCCTTTCGCGTGTAAATTCAGAGTACACGCGAATCGGTGGCTGCGGCTATCAAGCGATCGCGCTAGGTGAATCGCCACTGCTAATCCTTATCTTCTCCATCCTTCTCCTCTTGTCCATCCTTCTCCTCATCGTCATTTTGATCGGATGAGCCAGTGGTCTCTTGCCCCTCGTTATCGTCATCATCAGCCTGATTACCCTGGTTGGATTCTTTTTCCGATTCTTGTACAGGTTCGGAATTTTTAGCGGCTTCACCACAACCAATCAGAACGATATTCCCTGCGAACATCACAAGCAGACTCAAGCAAAAAGCACTAAAAGATTTATTCCACAGCGGTATCATTTGGGATTTGGATTCTCCATCAATACGATTCATATCTTTTTAAACTTTAGCGAACTGCACGGGATTTAAACCTTAGATTTGATATGTCTATGGTCATGGATTGGCTTATCTCTCGACTTGTGCTTGCCAGCTTCCATTGACTTGGCTATTTCAAGCACCAGGTATTTTTTCACAAATGGGATGCTTCTGCCATCGCCCTTTAGGTAGTCGATGGAAGTTCCAACAACTCCGGTTGTTCTTCGACAAGAGCTAGGGGTTGTTTAAGCTGCCAAGTCCTATCCTGGGAGAGTTCCAGCAATGACTGATGATAATTTGCCAACGTAGCACGATGTCCCACACTTAAGAAAGTAGTCCCTTTTGCCTGCAAATGTTGATACAACCGTTCCTCGTTATCCAAATCTAGGGCGCTAGTTGCTTCATCTAGGATGGCGTAGTTGGGTTTGTTCAGCAGCAACCGGGCGAAAGTTAGCCGTTGTTGTTCGCCCAAAGAGAGGACATCTGCCCAATCCTCCTGGGCATCAAAGCCGCCAAATCTTTCGTCTAAACCTGCTAAATTCACCTGTTCCAGCACTTGCTTTAAGTGTTCGTCGTCAACCTCAAGATGCGTGTTGGGATACAGCAATTGATCGCGCAGAGTACCAAGCACCATGTAGGGACGTTGCGGCAAAAATAGGATCTCGTCGGATTCAGGACGAACAATTTTCCCTGTACCAGAATCCCACAAACCTGCGATCGCTCTCAGCAGCGAACTCTTACCGCAACCACTTGGCCCCATCACCAAAAGTCCCTGTGCAGCAGGTAACTCTATGGACAAATCTTCTACTAATGTGCGCTGATAATTGGGAGTTTGCAGGCTGAGATGTTCGACTGCCAGCCGATCTGCTGATACCGTCTGAATCCTGGGTTGCTCATCGGATGCCCGATCTGCCTCTGCCTGTTCTAAAAACTGGGCAAAGGTATAAAGACGATTAATCCCAGCGCCAAAAGTGGTCAATTGCTGGAAGCGGGCAACGACAACATTCAGCGAGAAAAAGACGCGGACAAAAGCCCCCTGTGCCTCAGAAACTTTACCCACCTCCATTTCCCCGGCAAAAATCGCGGGTGCGACAACTAGGGCAGGCAGGACGAAGGGGATGAACTCATAAGCGTTGGTGAGAACATTTAAGTTTAATTCCCAAACCAGCAGGCGTTTGACGTTCTCAAACACATCGAGGAACCGATGCTTAACTTGGTTTGACTCCTGTTCTTCCCCTCGATAGAATGCGATCGCTTCCGCATTCTCCCGAATCCGCACCAAACCAAAGCGGAGATTCGCTTCTCTCTTCAATTGTTCAAAGTTGAGTCGGACAAGCGGCTTACCAAATACAAAAGTTGTTACTACTGTCCCAATTAGGGCATACAGCACCAGAAACAACACCAGGGGTTTAGAAATGCCCCAGAGTACGCTGCTGAAGGCGATCGTTGACAGCACAGACTGCACCAACACCAGTACAAAGGTGAGAGATTCCTGGGTAAAACTCCTAACATCCTCTGCAATCCGCTGATCTGGGTTATCGATTTCAGTGCCTGAGATATGCAGATTGTAATAGGCGCGATCGCGAAAGTAGTTATCCACGAATCGATGGGTGAGCCATTTCCGCCATTGCAAACTCAGGCGATCGCGCAGATAGGTATAGCCTGCGAGCAATGGTGCATAGATCACCAACACAGCGATGAAAATGATGACAGTTTCCCAGAAGCGTGGCTCATCACGGGCTGAGAGGGCTGAAATCAGTACTCCTCGCTTGTTGTTGAGAACTACACTCAATCCCGTATACGCCAGCAGTAACAGCACTACGCCCAGCAATAACCCTCTGGCTTGCCATTTTTCATCCCCAGACCAATAGGACTTGGCGATCGTCCAGAACTGCTGGACTACATTGAAGTTCAATCGATCCATAGGCTTGCTTTCCTTACTTTGTCTGTCAGGAGATAATGAATAAAGGCGAATCAGAGCGAAATCTGCTCAACGACTGGTGCGACTCATCTCTGGACAATTGTTAAATTATGCTACAAATTTTTAACACGGTGAGTATCCCAGAGTATGAGATTGAGATGATTGCAATGCCCTCTCAAGGGGCAGGCGGGCAAAACGTCAATAAGGTACCAACTTCTGAGCGCAGTTGCAGTCAATCAATACAAACTTCTGCCGAATCTTCAGGTATAAAAGTGCGGAGTGCGATGCCAATTGCAGAAGCTAACTATACAAAGGCGCGAATAATAAGTTATGAAGGGGCAAGTTTAGCGGAAAACTAGCTTATTTATAGTCAGCTTGATTTGTGAACAAAGAGCATTACCGCGATCGCAGAAAACACAACCACGTCAATCCATTAATCAATAATCGTTACTTTGGTACCTAACTTCACCCAACCCTTCTCAATCAACTGCTGCAATGTGTTTGAGTCGAGATGGATGCAGCCACCTGAGTTAGCTTGACCAATATTCTCCGGATTGGGTGTACCATGAAGTGCGATTGAGAACCAGTAGGGCGTTCCCTGAAATGTACTCATTTTAGGACCCGTGATGCTTGTCGTTGAAGTGAGTCCGATATAGCCATTTCCATAGGCACTGTCTGGGCTACCGTTCCCATCAAAGTCAAGATGGTTCATGTTCTTGAATAGCTGAGCTAATCCTTGCTGAGGATTAACTAAGTTGCGATACTGAGTAACTTTGACAAAACGCTTAACGTTATCTTGGGCAATTTGGTTGTACTCAGACTTTTTGTAGAGAATCAAGTCTACACTCATCTCGCCTGTGGGAGTAACAAAGTCATTCATATTTTGTTTGTCTTTGAGTCCGCCCTTACCAATACCAATAGTTGCCTTGTAAATCGGAACGTTTTGGTTATTGAGTACCTCCAAGCGCTTGTCTACTCGATGAATGAGAAGCGAGTAACGTTCTTCTTGAATGCTGTTGAGTTTATCAGCATTATTTACGGATGGTGGCAAGGATTGTCGCTTGGCTTCAATTACGTTTTTTGGAGTTGAAACGACAGCATCAGATGATGTACAAGCGCATAGGGCTATTGGTAGTGCAACTAAGAGCCAGTTTGAGATGAGACGAGATGTTGTAAACACAACTAACCTAACTGGGGCTTGCTCAACTATTTCTCATCATATAAGGGAGATCCTCTAAATTGTTCTTCTACGCAGGACACGAGAATAAGCGATAGAGGATGCTGCGTTGTTGGCTCAAGTGGTTCAATACATTGGCGTATCTGCAACTTTGCTTGGTTAAAAGCTGTCAGCCACGAACTGAGAGTCCGAAAATACCAAGGCATTGGCTCCCACTCCTCCTCGCCAAAGCTCGTGAAGCGCTCGGTTCGCCAGCCCTCCTTGTAGGCGGTGTCGCCACAGGCACTCCACGGGTGAACCGTCTGCACAACGAGGTGTCCATTAGGCGCTAGAACTGTACCCAGTGCAGCCAGCAGCGGTACAATGGTTTCCCCTAACACTGAGAAGTTACAAACGACGAGATCGTATAGTCCATCGAGTTGATTTGGATCGTTGACGAGCCGATCGTAGGTGAGGGTGCGAAACTTACCCCCACCTGCTGCCTGAGCTTGTTGAACTAAAGCAGAACTCCCATCTACCCCAAAAGCTTGGATACCGCGTTCGTTTAATGCGCGTACCAGCCAACCTTCACCGCATCCAACATCTAGCACGCGGCGAGGTTGCAGCGCCACCAAAACGTCCACAATGGCGGCATCAGTCACAACGCGGCGACTGGATATTAGTTGCTCGCGGACTGCTTTTGTCCAAGCACGAGCATTCGCATTCCAACTTAAATGCAAGCGGTATTCCAAATCAGATTGGGACATAAAAGCCTCCAGTTGTGCAAATTATACGTGCGCGATCGCCAATGGCATGAACAGTATGAAAGCACTCAAGCGTTGTCGAGGAACCAGTTGCAGCACAAAGTTAACGTTTCTAGGTGTAGCGAACTAAAAACTTCGTGTTTGATATATTGCCGCTAGAGAGGGAGCTAGAGGCGTGGCTACTACTTTATGCTGGAATCAGCACCAATAAAGCGAAACGGGGCAACAATTTCTGTGCAATGCTGCACTGTCTATAATCAAGCGAATCAATCATGCTGCAAATTTCTAACACCGTAAGTATTCCAGAGCATGAGATTGAGATGAGTGCGGTGCGATCGCAAGGGGCAGGGGGACAAAATGTAAATAAGGTGGCAACTGCCATTCACCTGCGCTTTGACATCATCGCTTCCTCACTACCTGAACGCTACAAAGAGCGGCTGTTGAAGCTTTCCGACCAACGCATCACTAAAGAAGGTGTCATTGTCATCAAAGCACAGGAACACCGTAGCCAAGAGCAAAATCGAGAAGAAGCATTGCAACGATTGCAAGACTTGATTAAAAGTGCGATCGCAGTCGTCAAACCACGCAAAAGGAGCAAACCAACTCGGAGTTCTCAAAGAAAGCGTCTGGATAGCAAAACTAAGCGAAGTCAGATTAAAACGATGCGTGGAAAGGTTACGGATGAATGAGATGGTGCGAACACTCAGTCTTCCTCCCCACAAAACTCCGCAATCACCTGTGCCTTGACCGCATCTAACGGATAGGTGTTGGGATAAGTTGAAAACATCAGCATAATGCCCTGAAGCGTCGAGGAAAAATAGAGCGATCGCTGTCTTGGGTTAGCAACTCCCAACTCGCTGAACATCTGCGTCTGGATTTCAAACTGCTTTGCCTGCTCATCCATCAACTTCTGGCTATATTTCGCCACAATCGGGTCGAGCCGGGGTTGGGTAAACAGATTGAGATAAAATCGGAAAACCTCCGGTTGCCGTCGCACATCGTCTAACGCACCTTCGGCAACATGGCGAATTTGCTCAACAGGCGTTGACTTTGCAACGGCAGCATTCATGACGACCAGCAGATCGTTGAGCCGCACATCGACCATTGCTGCCAAAACGTCTTCTTTACCCTTGAAGTAGTGGTAAAGCAGTCCCTTTGAAATCTGCGCTTGTTTGGCGATATCTTCAATCGACGTGGCGTGATAGCCTTTCGTGAAGAACAAATCCATCGCCGTTTTCAAGATTTGCTCCCGCGTTGCCTGACGGATGCGCTCGTTTTCTGCTGGGGTACGTGGCATGGCTTCTACCGACTGAGAAATTGAACGATCCGACTCGAAACCTCATCAGCATGAGTGAATGTAGGCATATGATCGGCTCCTTCAATGTAGGCAAAGTGAATGTCGGGTACCTGTTGAAATAATTCGGCAACCTTGAAAAGGTCAGGCATATCCTTTTTGCCGATGATAAACAGCGTTTTGGTTTGAAGCTCACTTAAGCGATCAATGGCGGGTGGCTGTGGCCAGAGCATCTCATAGGTTTTCCATTCAAAAGACCGTTTCATGTTGTGCGTTGTCATCTCAATTATGCGATCGCGCTGTGGACTGGACATCACGACACTGTACACAGGATGGTTCAACAACACCTCAACCATTTTTTCCAAATCTGGAGCTACCGCATTGATTTGCGCGTACCATTGTTGAACATCGGGTGAGAACTGGAAGCCCGATAATCCCGGAGCCACCAGCACCAGCCTGGTTACTCTATCAGGATAAGCCAGGGCAAAATCGGTCGCAATTTGACCGCCGATCGAATGTCCAACTAGAATCACGCGATCGAGATTGAGATGGTCAAGCAACTGCCGCAAATCCTCAACATAGTGGGCAGGTTTGAGTAGTGGGGGTGACTGTCCGGCACCGCGTCCGTCAAAAGTGATGACCTGATAAGTCTGGGCTAGTTGCGGGGCAATGAACTCCCAATCCCGCAAATCTGCCATTGCGTTATGAATCAGCACAACCGCCTCACCCTTACCTTGAACTTCGTAATGCAAATCCATGTCTGTCTCCTTTCAGGTTTGTAGGACAGTCACAATGAACGTTTCAGCCTGATTTTCCAGCAACAGCCTGGGCTGATAGGATCGATTGTTTCATCTCTAGAATAATTTATGACTGAACAATCAGTCAATAGAAAAAGCGGCTATTGAAGCTTTCCGACCAGCGCATTACCAAAGAAGGGGTGATTGTCATCAAGGCTCAAGAACACTGTAGCTAGGAGCAGAATCGGGAAGAGGCGTTGCAACGATTGCAAGACTTGATTAAGAATGCGATCTGCGCTTCGCTATCGCGTTACCCAAACCCCGTAAACTCAGCAAACCGACTCGTAGTTCTCAAAGAAAGCGTTTGGATAGTAAAACTAAGCGAAGTCAGATTAAGACGATGCGAGGAAAAGTTACGGATGAGTGAGTGGTACAGAAAAGACCTTGCTTATATTCACGATGTCGGATTTAGGAGTTACGTTCTGCGAGCAATGCCAGGAATTCTGGCAATTCTCAGACAGCATGGCATTCAGGATGGACTGATTGTAGATTTGGGGTGTGGCAGTGGTTTGTCAGCTGAGGAGTTGGTTAGGACAGGCTACCAAGTATTGGGAGTTGATATCTCAGCTGACATGATTGAGATTGCCCGTTGTCGAGTTCCTATGGCTGAATTTCAGCTAGGCTCATTGTTCAAGGTCGAAATTCCTGACTGTAATGCGGTGATTTCGATTAGTGAATGTTTTAATTACCTGTTTGACCCCGACCACCAAACACTTACCCAGGTGTTCCAACGCATCTATGATGCTCTCACGCCGGGAGGCGTTTTTATCTTTGATATTGCAGAACCCGGACAGCTGACTTCTGCAACTCCACTCAAAAGCTTTACTGAAGGCGAAGATTGGATTGTTTTGGTAGAAAAACAGGAAGATTCACAGCACATCTTGACTCGGCGAATCATTACCTTTCGGCAAGTAGGAAACGATTATCGTCGAGATGACGAGGTTCATCGCCAGCAACTATATGCAGCAGCAGAAATTGCCACGATGTTGCAACAGGTGGGCTACCAAGTCGAAATTCAGCGTTGTTATGGTCAGTTTGCTTTACCCAATGCCCATGCTGCATTGATTGCCAGAAAGCCTATGAGCAACCTTTGATTCTTGGCGATTGTTCCGACAGCCATCAAGACTTTAAGCGATCGCAGATTAAGTCGATGCGAGGGAAGGTTACGGATGAATGAGCGGGCGGGAATAGAATCTCTAACTCAGGACTTACGCAGGTACGCTATAGGTAGTGGCATAGGGGCTGATAGAGCTACATCAAAAAAAACTAATTAATTGAGCCTGAGCATGTTAGTCTCAAGTCGAGTAGAGATTG